>NZ_JARVCN010000326.1:0-3582 GCF_038442745.1 Crocosphaera sp. Alani8 | reverse complement strand
ATTGCATAAGGCTTTCATGCTTGTTCTTAATTCTCTCATGAATAATGCAGGCTAACTGAGTCACAACTACTGGAGTTCTATCAAAACTTAAAAGCAGCTTCATCAACCCCTCGTCAACAAACACTCCATTATGAAGTAGGGCAGTTATTACAAGGTTTAATCCCTCATCCCGTGACCGAAACGATGAAACTGGCGGGGAAGGTCATCGAAGTGAAAGGCGATCGCCAATTAGAGGACAAGCAGGGTGTGACGTATCCCTTATCGGTAATAGAACAGGTTAAAGTATTGAGTTGGTCTGAGTACAATGGATGAAGATAAGGGTAAAAAGCCCCAATTATGGGGCAAAGTATTCTATTCATCACGTTTAACTCATTAATACTAACAAATACCTGTGATTGATGTCCTTTAACGTGAGTTCGGGGTTCGGAGATAAGTCTTTATTGACGAGATAATAGGTGTTTGAGGCTGCTGAACCTGAGAGATTTTCTATGAATTTTCTTAGATCGAACTCAGGTCTTTAGACTTAGCGATCGCTCTGGTGACTCCTGTGACTGATATACTAAACAGATATTATAAGGAACAGTTTGTAAGGTATTCATGAGGGTGGATCAAATCTCTTCTCAAAAGGATAAGAGCGAATCGTTAGGACTATCATCGTTTCATGAACGTTGTCGTTGTCTCGAAGAAGAACATCAATGGCTACTCAAACAAATAAAACGAAAACGCACTGAACTCAAGAATTTTTTAGATCAGATGCGTGAGATTGGCATGGAAGTTTTTAGAAAAGTTGTTCCGATTAATCAAAAAATTCAAGAACTGGATCAAGAAATTCATGACTTGTTCTCCGAGATTTTAACAACAAGAAAATTGGGGAAGAAAAGTAGAGAAGAGCTAATAGGAGTTTACCATTCTCTTCAAATGATGGGATTAATAAGTCCCAAATCAGAGGAATTAGAAGAAGAAGAAGAAGAAGACTTTGAGGATTTTGAGGATGTATTCTCAGATGAACAAGAGTTTAAAACAGCCGAAAAGAAAGCTCAAAAAAACGCCAACTATAGAGAGCCATTAGATGAAGACAATGATTTTGGCTCAGGGGAAACAAAATCTAAAAAATCAGGAGAAATCAGGAAAACGTTTCTAAAATTAGCGTCTTTATTTCATCCAGATAAAGCCAGTGATCCAGAAACACAGATATATAATAACGAAGTCATGAAAGAAGTTAATAAAGCTTATGAAGAGGGAGATATAGCGAGATTACTAGAAATAGAAAAACAACATCATTCTCAACAAGAAATAGACCTAGATAATGCCTCAAAGAGTGAAATTGAAAAAATATGTCTGATGAGAGAAAAAGATAATGAACTTCTGAGAAATCAATATGAGAACTTGAAAAAAGAACTAAGGATGGTGAGAAGAACCCCAGAAGGAAAAATGGTAAAAGAATATAGATCGTGTCAGAAACAAGGAGTAGATGCTATGGCTGCACTAACTAGAGAATTAGAAGAGCAAGTCAAACCTATCGAAAGTATTCGTGATTTTGTCAGAGACTTTCGAGACAAGAAAATTACTATCTCAGAATTTCTGAAAGGGCCTGGAGGTGGAGGGTCAGTCAAAGAAGAAGAAATATTAGAAATGATGTTAGAAGAATTATTAGGGGTTAGAATAATCTAAGTAAAAATTAACTTAGATAAAAGCTAAAGAAAGTTGATGAATTCATTTTTATTGATAAGATATAAAAAGTGACGTAAGAAAACTGTTACTCAAAAATCATGACCCAAAAAGTTGATGAAGTTCGTGACTATCTAAATCAAATTGCTCAAATTCCTCTCTTAAAAGCTAATGAAGAAATAGAATTAGGAAAGCAAGTAAAAAAGATGAGGGATTGTGAGGAAATAAAAGAAAAGTTACTAGAAGAAAAGGCCGTAGTAACAGATGAAGAGTGGGCGCAGCATTTGAGGATCAGTGTGAGAGAACTTTACTTAATTTTAAAAAGAGGAAAAAGAGCCAAAGACAAAATGGTTAATGCTAATTTAAGATTAGTAGTAGCGATGTGTAAAAAATATCAGGGAAAAGGATTAGAATTACTAGATTTAGTACAAGAGGGAAATTTAGGGTTAATCAGGGCAGTAGAAAAGTTTGAATATGACAAGGGATACAAATTTTCAACTTATGCTTATCATTGGATTAGACAGGCTATAGTGCGAGCAATTTTCGACAAGGGACGAACGATTAGAGTTCCGGTTAATATAAATGAAGAGATTAGTAAGCTGAAAAAAGTGCAGCTTACAATTAGACAGAAATATGGGAGAAGTGCGACGGTGGCCGAGCTTTCAGAAAGGTTAGAAATCCCCGAATCTAAAGTTAGGGTATTACGAGAGATTAACAGTCCAATTATCTCTTTAGATCAAAAGGTTTTAGGAGATGAAGATAATTCAACGCTGCTCAGTTTTCTAGCAGATCCTCATGAGGATTTAGGGAAATTTCTGGAGACTATTGGCAATAAAGAACTGGTAGAGCAATGCCTCTGTGGATTAAAACCAAAAGAGCAAAGAGTGTTGAGAGAATATTATTTAGAAACCCCTTCTTTAAGCTTCAATGAAATTGCCAAAAAAATGAACGTAACCCGTGAAAGGGTGAGACAAATTAAAAACAAGGCTTTAGATAAATTAAGGCGAGTAATTGTCACTGATTTGAGAGATAAACAGGAGATAATTTCAGTGAATTTTGAATCAATAACTAAGGGAAAATGTCTAAAATTCAAACAGAGATTTAAGGGGTCTTTAGAAGAGGGAAAAGCGAGAAATGAGGGGAAGGATTTGGCCTCCGATGTAGCCATTAAAACTGAAGCAAATCTGGAGGAAATACAGAAAAAGGAAAATCCGATGAACTTAAATCCTCCTTCTTCTCAATCAATTAAAACTGAGGTCTTACTCAACTTTGAGCCGGGAACCACTAAAGCAAAAATGAGAAAAAAAGTGGCTGAGAAATCCTCGAAACCCAAAGCTAAGAGGGAAGCTTCTTCTACAACTGTTAATCCCAAAGTTGTCAATAATTCTGCTGAAAAAATATCGGAAACTAAAGAGACGGTTAAAAATAAGAAAAAAGGGAATCAATCGAAAGTTAAGAGGAAGTCATCCGCCAAATCTAAGGTTAAGGAAATACCGTCTAAATCTGAACAAAGAGAAATTAAAAAGCAATTGCATCAATTATCCTATGGAAAATAATTATAATTTTAGGCTAGTTAGTACAAATAAACACTTAACTTTTTCCTGAACTTTCCTGAACAAAACGGGATTTCTTCTGCTGGTGGTTTCCGACATACTGAACTTATAAAGAAAGGTTAGTAAATGGGTCAAAGGTTGCGCTGTTTGAGCTTGAAGCTACAAGTGGGATGGAATCTGTTAACCACAGAAGTTAAGCAAAGGTTACGATTATTGTTTAAGCAAATGAAGGGTAGTGATTGCTCTGGGAGTGGGCAAGCACATTTCAATGGCATTCCTTAAGATGGCCAATGGGCGATCGCTTGCTTATACTCACATCTTGCACCAAGAAAAGTTGATATGAGGAACGATGGCTAAAACT
>NZ_JARVCN010000325.1:0-3614 GCF_038442745.1 Crocosphaera sp. Alani8 | reverse complement strand
TGGAGAAGCCCGCACTGTAACGGTACTCCGTTCAGTGTCGGGAGTCGTCACTACATGATCTCTAATGCTACTCAACTCTCTGAATCTATGTTAATCAATCAATGTTTTGATATCGAACGTTCGGTTCTGACCCATTTCGATTGAGGCTTCTTCAAGAATTTCAGATATAGGGGAATTTTACTAAAAATGTACCAAAAGATAGACAATATATTGGATAAAGGTAATTCATCCTGTGCAAATCTTAACCAAGCTACGCTAATAGCCAGAAAAAGAAACAATCCAGACACCAACATACAAACAAGGGAAGTGGCACTCAACCCCATGAAAGTAAGAATCAATGTTCCACTAAAAGCGACGATCCAGAGAGCTACTAACAAAGAGAGTGGTGGAATCGATAAATCAAGAGCTTGCAAAAACAGCGTTATCCGATTTTGCTTAATTCCTTGCCAAAATAAACGAGGTACATAAGTTTGCAAAACTTGCAGGTGTCCGTGTTCCCAGCGAGTTCTCTGGCTAACAGTTGCTTGCTGTGCTTCGGGTAATTCCCCCATTACCTTTACTCCTGGACAAAGCAGAGGAGGATATCCAGCAATAGATAAATCGAATCCCAATTTCATATCCTCTACAATATGACCGTTGGCTAAATCAACCTCATGGAAAACAGACCAAGGAAAAGCCATTCCAGTGCCAAATAATAAACTTGGTAACCCAAGCCTTAAAAAACCCAAAGGACGAATTTTATTTTTGAGCTTGATTGCAAAAGTAGAGATTAAATCCTTAACATTCGAGGAATTAGGAGATTTGAAGAGATAAATGGCTTGAGTTGGTCTTCCAGTGGCGATCGTTTCGCTGGCCAGATCTTGTAAAGAGCCATCACTAACGTAACAGTCAGCATCCATCATCACCACAACATCAGGAGGACTTTTTGACAAGACAGATAAACCAAAGTCCAATGCGTATCCTTTCCCCCGTCGTTGGGTATCCTGACGTTCCACCACCGTTGCTCCCAAGGAGCGGGCAATGTCTGCTGTGTCATCTGTGCAATTATCGGCAACAACAAGTAGTCGATCTTCTTGACGTAACTGAGCTTGAATATTCTGAAGAACAGGGGCAATTCCGCTAGATTCATTGTGTGCAGGGACAATCACCGCTAATGAATGTTTATCATCTAGTTTCATTTTTCTAGTTTGGGGTTTGTTGAATACACTAGCTAAAAGAACTTCTAGAAGAAGAGTTGTGGTTAAAATCAGAAAGACAATAGCAACGGAAAATGGAATCACCTCTATGAAAGATAATGCAATTGAAATGGTGTTCATAAGCAAATTTATGGTAAAAATCAGTTAAAACAAAGATTCAAACATACTAAAAGTGTTAATTTTCAACTTTCTATTGCCACCATACCTAACACATTCATCTGAGAACGCTCTAATGATGATTTAGCCGACATGGCTTCAGGTAAGTCTAAAAGTTTTGGTCGGACAACAAATAATATGCCATCCAAAAGCTTACCAAGTATCAAGCTGTCAATTCCCTCACTTAGTGATGGACTATCAAACAAAATGTAGTCATACTTTTCTCGGAGGTTTTTCAATAAGTGCATCATCCTATCAGAATCCAGTAAGGCTAAATAATTATGAATAAGCTTTCCTGTTGTAAGTAAGGTTAAACCGTTGTCTAATTTTTGTAATACATCAAACAATTCTTGTTGTCCTGCCATAACATCTAAAATACCTTTCTCATTACTAATATTCCATCGCTGATGCTGGGTTGGATTCTGAAAATTAGTGTCTATCAGTAAGACGCGTTTTCCTAATTGAGACATAGTCAAAGCCAACTCAGAGCAAACATCCGAGACACCTTCTTCAGATACAGAACTGAAAATACCCATAGCTGTTCCTAACCCCTGATTCTCTAATTGATTAGAGCTTATATTGAGATAAAGTCGTTGATAGGTGACAAATAGATCTGAAGAATTTGATACAGACTTAGCTACGTCTTTTTTTGAAATAGAAGATGGCTCAAGATGAGGAACAATGGCAATAACAGGATAATCAAACAGGGCTTCTGCTTCTGATATAGTTTTGATGGATTTGTCCAAAATATCCAGTAGAAAAGCAATGGTAATGCCAAGAAATAAACTACCAACACCAGCCGCTAACAAATATTTTGTTGTGCTTCCCCCCCCAGAAGATTCAGGATCATAAAATATTTGCGCCTTTTCAATAATTTCCGCATTGCTTACCACTTGACTTTCAGCCAATTGTGCCTCCTGAAGTCGCTCTAGCAAGTTCACATAATTATTCTCCGCAGTTTTTAACAACAATTGGAGTTCTTGTTGCCGTCTTTTTAAGTCAGGAAACTTCAGAGAATTGTTGTAAATAATTTTTCGCCTATCTATCAATGATTGAAGTTCACTGGCAAGGCCTAAACGCTCAACTTGAACCTCCATTGACTGATTCATTAACCGACGCTTGAGATCGCTTATCTGAAGATCATCTGGGGTAACCTCTGTCTCATTACCCATAATTGGTGTTTGACCAACAACATTTTGGCTTTTTTGTGCAATAAGACTTTGTATATAGGCCTCTTTTTCTCTTAAATTAACTACACTGGGAAAATTATCTGTATATCGACTTTTTTCTTCTGCTAAGTTAGCTTGTACGCTTAAGAGTTCTTGTGATAAGGCTTGTACTTCAAGAGAGTTGTCAAGAGCATCTAGTTGTCGAGCTTGATTTAAAGGGATGCCTAACTGTCTTTGTAGTTCCTCTAGTTGAACCGTTGAAGCCGCTAGACGAGCCTGCAAAACATTAATCTTGTTGTCTAAAGTTACAATTTCATTGAGAGTGGCTTCACTTTCCTCGGTGAGGTTAACAATTTGATGAGTTGATTGAAATTTACGCAACGCATTAGCAGACTCGTCCATCGTGCTTTTAGCGGTAGAAATTTGTTGTTCAATAAATTCCCTTGCTGAAGTTGCTTCGGAACGATTGAGTTCTATATCGTGCCTAATATAAGCGTTCATGATCTGATCAACGGCAACAATAGAAAAATCGGGATCAGGTGATTCGTATCTAACAACTAAAACATCGGTTCCTCTCTGATTTTCGACCGTTAAATTGTCTCGAAACTTATCAAGAGAGATATCTTCACTTTCAAGAATATTTTCGAGTGCTGTTCCTAAAACAGAGCTGGACTTTATAATAGCCGCTTGATTTTCTAGGGGATCGATACGGCTTATGGGTTTGAGAGAACCGAGATCTCTCCCCACTTGAGTTAAAGATGTTGAAGCATCAGCCTTGAGTAAAATTTTTCCTCGAGAGCCATAGGACTCAGAATTACCCGATTTGAGTATTAACCATGCAGCTCCTGATAGACAAGTAGCAAAAATAACAGAAATTGGCAACCAACGGCGTTTAAGAACCTCGAAATAGCGATCTAAACGAATTTCCTCTACATAATTTTGATAGTTTTTGGTATCCATAAGCTCAATAGTAAGTAATAATAACCCAAATAGGGATTTAGTAATTAATTAGGGGATTTTAGCTAAGGATAGCATACACTTGTGACGACTCCCGACACTGAACGGAGTACCGTTACAGTGCGGGCTTCTCCAA
>NZ_JARVCN010000324.1:0-3628 GCF_038442745.1 Crocosphaera sp. Alani8 | reverse complement strand
AACTTGAGTCAGTGAACCAAGAATCCCCCGAATTATATTCGTGGGGAGTGTCAAACCCCATTTAGGTTCGGCAGTGCATGAAACTCGCTATCAAATTGCGAAAGAAGCGGCAAAAAACATCCTACAAGGGATAGATGGGAAAGTGCCTCAGGGAAACGTTAATTATTTTGGAAGTTAAACCAGTAGAGCCATAGTTTAGCTTATGCTAGAGCCTTGAAACACCCTCAGAGAATGGCTCTCTCTCCTGTATTCTACCTCCTACCTCCTGCCATAACTCCAGAAATAATTTAAATGTTAAACAAAAGATTTGAAGTCTAAAAAAATCTTAAAAAAGAAATTAAAAGAATATATCATAATGAGCAAAACATTAATAAATATCAGTTTTATTACCGACAAGATTATCATTAGAATTAACGAGATGTTAATTAATCATGGCAGCTACACTCGATTATAATCGTAAACAGCCACCATATTTAATATAATGATATCAACTAAATCAACTCAAAACGATTGTCAATATTGTTCAGTCATATCCCAAAACAACGGCGAAGATCCCATAGGAACCGCAGGAAGCTATGATCATTGGCTAATTTTGGAACTTAAGCAACCTTGGCCTGGAAATATGTGGGTAGATGACGAGAAAATACAACCCTTGACTAAGCGTCTTAAGCAACTAATCTTTAGAAAAGGAATTATTCTTCGCCCAATTGCGATCGCACCGGATAGAGAATATTCTCAACCTGGTTACGCCAGACTGTTTTATTATCGTCGTTCCAAACAGTTATGTAGCAGTTACGAAAAGCAAGAATTCCTAGTTCCTCAAGACCAACTAATCCCTTTAGCAACAGCTATAGCAGACTCATTAATGAGGAAATCAAACTCACTAGAAACCTGGGAACCCTATCGCCAACAAAGCAGCGAAATTCGAGAAATGTTAGTCTGTACCCATGCTAACGTAGACCTAGCCTGTGGTCGTTTTGGCTATCCTGTTTATAAAAAACTGCGATCGGATTATACAAATAATCCCGAGAAACCTTTACGAGTTTGGCGATCTAGCCATTTTGGGGGCCATAAGTTTGCACCCACCCTCATCGATCTGCCTCGTGGTCAGTATTGGGGACATCTAACCCTAGAATCCCTAGATACTTTAGTGCATCAAAACGGTGACGCAGAAGACCTGCGCTTATTGTATCGTGGATGGGCAGGAATGGGAAAATTTGCTCAAATCGTGGAAAGGGAACTTTGGCAACAAGAAGGTTGGTCTTGGTTTGATCTTCCAAAAACAGCAAAAGTGATTAAAATTAAAGGTAAGGGTGTTCTTCCGTATATTTACCAGGTTTTAAGATTTATCCCGTCTCGAAGAGTTAATTTATTACTTAGTTTTTTAGCAAAAAAAGCTACGGTATCCTGGGTACGTTTAGAATTTATTAAAGATAATGTGATCAAAACCTACGAAGCAAAAGTAGAAATTAGCGGACAGGTAAACAGTACAGGATATTCTGGGAAAGATATTACCTTACGTCCTGTGAACCAGTATTGTGTAACCCATCTCAAAGATATCTCGACGAATTAATTTATCTTCCGTTGAGGGTATAGATTGGGGTTTTAAATCCCCATTCTATTTCTCTCCTGACTCCTGACTCCTGTCTTCTTCTCTAACTCCTAACACCGAATTCAAATTTCCACTCCGCCCAAAAAGTAAACCCTAATTATCAAATTTATGCCTACTTTTTTTCTAATTTGGTTTGGTCAAATGGTATCAACCATTGGCAGTTACATGACAGTTTTTGCCCTAACCATTTGGGTTTGGGACTCGACAAATTCAGCAACAGCCTTAACTTTAGTAGGTTTCTTCTCCCAACTGCCTCGAATTTTTGTAACACCAGTAGCAGGAATTATTGTAGACCGAGTTAATCGTAAATATTTGATGCTTATCGGGGACTTGATGGCGGGGGTGTGTACTATTGCGGTTGCAGTTCTTTATATTGAGGGAAGTTTACAAATTTGGCACTTGTACTTAGTTGTAGCAGTTTATAGTGGCTTTGGTCAGGTTCAAAGCCTAGCTTACTCTACATCTATTGCTCTGATGGTACCAAAAGAAAACTACACAAGGGCTGAAAGTATGGTAGCTGCGGTGAATTATGGTTCAGCCATCATCTCACCAGCATTAGCCGGTCGTCTTTATCCCGTAATTGGCTTACAAGGGATTATTGCCATCGATTTAATTACCTTTGTTGTCGCTTTATGTACCCTGTTTTTAGCGAAAATTCCTCAACCAAACTTTACCAACAATGAAGTCTCGGAAACCATGGTAGAACAATTAACCTTTGGTTTGCGCTACATTGTAGAAAGACCCAGTTTAGTGGCGATGGTTATTGCCTTTTCCCTATTTGCCATGGCCAATGATGTTGGGAAAGCCATATATAGCCCTATGATTTTAGCCCGTTCTGGAGGCAGTTCCGAGGTGTTAGGGAACGTCACAGCGGCGGCCGGTATTGGGGGGGTTCTTGGGGGTATTTTATTGAGTTTTTGGGGAGGATTTTCTCGCCGTATCAATGGAATGTTGCTAGGTTTTATGGGAACAGGGTTATTTAAATCCATAATGGGTATCGGTCAAGCTGCTACGGTTTGGATGGGGTCCCATTTCTTTGCCTCTCTGAATATTCCCCTGTTTTACAGTTCTAGTAATTCTATTTGGTATTCTAAAGTTCCCCCGAAATTACAAGGTCGGGTTTTAGGGGCCGATCAAACCATCGGTTTAATTATTGCTTCTGGTGCAACTTTGATTGCTGGACCCTTAGCAGACCAAGTCTTTGAACCAGCGATGCAGTCAGGGGGACTACTTGCTTCCATGTTCGGAGGAGTTTTTGGATCTGAAGCTGGATCGGGAATTGCTTTACTTTATACTTTAACCGCAGTCTGGATGTTTTTCGTCGGTTTAGGAGGGTATGCTTTTCAAACCTTGCGGGAGGTTGAAGTGAGACTACCAGATCACGATAGCTAACTAAAACTCACATCTTGCACCTGCGTCATAAAGTGGTGGTGAGGTTACGGTGTAGGGTGTGGGGTTAATTTGTATTTCCTAATGTGCTGTCTTGTTTTTGATTATGGAGTTTTTTTTATACTGTGTAAGTTCGATCTAAGAAAAATAAGAATAAAGCAGATAACATAATAAACATCATGTCCATCGCCATGAAAAATAGTAAGAATATAGCTGTCAAGATTGGGAGGTTCTTTAGCCCATTCCCAGATATTACAAGCTTCTAAGGCTAATTCTAAAGGATACATGATTAAATCATAGTTTCCTAGTCGCATACCTCCATCATAAAATTGATAGAGTTCATAATTCCTACACGAACCAAGAGAATAATTAGAAACTTCAACCGATTATTTAATCGTTTTCTAGCACTTTTTTGAATAAATTTCATGACTAAAGTTGATAATGGATATTGTTCAAACCAATAAGGGATAACGGACGATCTACGCTCGACCCGTTATCCCTTATTGGTTCAAGTAAAGTTAATTATCATTTAATCCGTCTTTCATATTCCTCGCGTGTGGTTTGCGCACCATATATAGTTAATTCAAATAAGATTGAGACAAATAAGAAGTATAATGAAGACAGATG
>NZ_JARVCN010000323.1:0-3639 GCF_038442745.1 Crocosphaera sp. Alani8 | reverse complement strand
CTTTGTCCCCTAACTTTCGGCGAGTCCCCCCAGACTTTTTGAGAAGCTTCTACTTTTATTCTTTGGCATAAGTTGACTGGAGAATTAAGAAGGCGATGGGGTAATAAACTGCCCACCCACCTCGAATTGAATGCGAGGTGGAAAACTGATAAAAGAAATATCTCATGAAGAATGAGTCCGCACTCCTGTGCGATAGAGTCGGAACAGAGTGAGGAACTCCTGACTACTGACTCCTTACCCCGAAAGAGCGATGAATCATTTCTAATTGCTATAGTTGTTATTCAGCCCACTGACGTAACAGATTAGCATGGGTTTTTGCTAATAAATCGAATTCTACAGATTTACCATTTTTAGCAAACAGAGAACGGCGCACCGTGTCGATATCAAATAAAATTTCTCTTTTGCTAGTATCTCGGATTAAACTCTGAATCCATCCCACAACCACCAATCTTGTTCCCGTTTTAACCGTCTCCACTCGATGCAAAAAAGTTGAAGGATACAAAATAATCGATCCTGCATTGAGTTTGTAACAAAGTTTTCCCTCTGGTTTTTCGATCACTAACTCTCCCCCTTCGTAACTTTCAGGCGCACTCAAAAATAGGGTAAAAGAAACATCAGAGCGAAAAAACTGCTTACCCCCCATCAAGGCATTATCTGTATGGCTTCCATAGTTCATTTGCTGTTCATAGCGACTAAAGCGTAGGGAATGAATGTGTTTAGGGTGAATAGCTAGTTTAAACAATAAGTTACGCTGTAGAGCGTTAATAACTAAATCTTGTAAGGTTTTAATCTCAGGAAAAGTTGTTTCTAGTTGGCTATTGTGTTTAACTAGCTTAGCGTGCCATCCTGCAGTGGTTTGACCATCAACAAACTTGCCTTTAGATAGAGTTTCGGTGAGTTGGGTTAATTCTTCAGGAGTGATAACATTGTCAATGGTCAAAATCATTTTTGCGGTTGAGTTGTCTGAGTATCGGCTAAATTTTCCCCTATTATCTCAACTTTTGACTTATCCATAAGATAAATTTATTGGCAATTTTTTGTAGTCTTCTTTAAAATGGAATCTCTAAAGTTAAGATTTGATTAATGGAGGAAACTATCATGAATTCTAAAGCTGTTCAACTGCTTCTTAGCCTCGGTTTAGTTACTGCCTTGGGTGCTTGTGGCGGTGGTGGTACTGATACAACAACCCCCACTGACTCTGCTCCTGCTGGAGAAACTACCGAAGAAACTACCGAAGCTGAACCCAAGGATGCCGAAGGTGGCGAAGGTGGCGAAGGTGGTGAAGGCGGCGAAAGCTAATTATTATTACCCTAAAAACCTTAGCTAATCAAAAGCTGTTGGTTGATTTCTAAAAAATATCAGATACACCAACAGCTTTTTAAATATGAGATCAAAAGAAATTATTTAGTATCTATTTTTACTTGAATTGTGCGAAGAATAGGCGTTCTAAATTTTAACAAAAGAATTAAACTTAGGATGTGAATTATCCAATGGGAAATAACTAATCCCCAGATAACACAAGCTAAAGCACTGGCAAAAGCTAAAACCCCAAAAATATCATTTTCTGTTCGTTGATACCAGACAAAACTGCCTATTGAAGTAATTAGAAATAAGAGTGGGAAAATCGGGAGCATCATAGCAATTACCTTTAAGTTTTTGGTTAGGTCTAGGTTTTTGAGAAACGATTTCTAACCTAAATTCGATATAGGGGAATTTATAGACTACTTGTCAAAATCAGAACCATCAAACACTGATTATCTCTTAAAAAAAGTCCAAGTCCTAATGCAGAATTTCAGTTTCTTTGGTTTCATTTCCCCAATGTGCGTGTTATTTATTAGGATAACATTACCTTTTTTAAAAAGGATATTCTATGAACTGTATATAGGCAATGTTGTAAAAAATCTTTGCATAACTTTAAATTTAAGCCAACTAACCGCCGACATTAAAGGTCTGTGGATGAATAAATGTTGAGAAGTCAATCAGATTTTAGGAATTTATAACTACGATGAGAACTCAATTTTAGAGAAGAACTCCACTAACCAATTTTTGAGATGAAGAGTAGCCAAACAATCATCCTCGTTATAACGTAAAATAGAGCTAAGAAAACTGCGATCCCCAGTAGATAACCATTGGTCATACCAGCAAACGCATTGATCCCCACTGATACCAGCGTCGCGCCAATGAAATCCTAGCCAGTTAGCTAAGGACTTGAGAGAGTAGCTTTCTACAGGGAAAATTACAGAAGTAATTACACAGCGATGAAGATCTACAAAACGGGATAATAAGTGTTCAATTTCAAAGCGAGGTGTTTGGTATAAGTTTCCTAACCGTTTAATAGTATCTTTTTCATAATCAGAAAAATGAAAAATAGGAGCCTGATCGTAAGTATGAACCAATTCAAGAAATTGCTGCCAAATCACTCCCTCTTCTTGAGGGGTTTCTGCTAACAAAGGATAAAAGGTTTGGGTTTGATTGACTCGGTTAACCACCACAACCCCCAACAAATAATCTAGATTACGTTCTGGTTCCGCTTCGATGTCAAAATACAATTCGATGGTTTGGTTGACAAGAATTTCCCCTGAATTATACTCATGTTGAGGCCTGGGAATAGGTTGATTATGGACGATAGAGCGAGCTTGTAGTTGTAATTTGTTGCCTAACTCTGTACCAATAAGTTCTTCAAGAGAATCCGAGTTGGCTGTAGCTAAAGATTCCGTAGTCATAACCCCTAGCTCTTGTAAAGACTTATAGCGATTAGGGGTTACTCCAGGAACCAAAGAAAGGTGTTGCTGAGATTTAGCGATCGCATAACAATGACCGTACCAAGGACACAGACTACACCGTTGTCGAGAAATAAACACTTCTGGTTCTCCTCGTGTCTCCAAAACTGCTACACATTCGTCCAAAATAAACTCTAACTTGGGTAACCATTCCCCAATATCCACCCAAGACTGTTTCAGGGGACGAACAATCAATTCTGGGTTTGGGGGGGGAGTTTCTTGAATAATCCCTAATAACTGAGCATAAAAAGTAGCCATCAACCTATACTCTGGTTTTGCTTTACGACCGAGATGGATGCTGACAGGATAATAAGACCAGTTGCCAAACTTAGATAGACCTGGTTGTTTAATCAATAAATGAGGTTTTCCGAGATAATCGTAACCAGAAGGCAGTGTCATCTCAGGGTTTTCTGAGCAATCCCAGGATGTTAAAGTATGAGCATCGACCCATAATTGTCCTTGATAAATGCAATCAACCCCTTGTTGCATCAAAACTTCGGTAGCTTTTGCCCTTTCTTTTGAGCTAGTTTGTAAGATCGAAACTTTTTCATAGTAGGGATAATAAGTGTCTAAGACCGAGGCAATATGACGTTGACTTTCTTGTCTTAGTTTATTTAAAAAATCTCGTTTTGGCTCTTGTTTCGTTAAATCACCATGAATATTGAGAAAAGCACGTCGCGAACATCGTTTATAATCCAGTAGTAAAGTGTCAGTAATTAACATTATTATCAAAAAGTTGCTCCTATTATTATCCCCTCATTAGTTATCAGTTTCCCAATTTTCCTGTTTCCCTAACCTACCTAAACTCACATCTTGCACCTTCGATAAAACCGGCTAGTTTGTAAGCGTTCAGCTATCA
>NZ_JARVCN010000322.1:0-29036 GCF_038442745.1 Crocosphaera sp. Alani8 | reverse complement strand
TGTTTGGCCTAAGTTTTCGCAGCGAGTGACCCCTGGCTTTTTGAGAAGATACCCTTCACTCAGTAATGATAAGGCATTACGAGCCATAGAATCAGCTAAGTTTAGTTCGGCTCTTCGAGTTTGATTCCATGCCCATCCAGCAGTTAGAAAAGCAATTAAGGTAACTATACTCAAACCTATTGAACCTAAACGTAATTTTTTATTAGTTTGTTTTTCTTTTTCTTTTTCTAATTCTTGTTGTTGTCTTTGTTTTTCTTGTTGTTCACTACGAGTTTTTTCTTTAATACTTTCTTCAATAAAAAATTTCTCAGCTAATAAATCATCAGGACGTTCTTTTAATCTTTCTTCTGCTTCAACTAAGGCAGCACCTCGTAATAAAGAGTTCTTATCTTGATTAGTGGCTTCCCATATTTCTTTTGCAGAGCGTAAACGGTCTTGCCAAGCTCTAAAAACACGATCTTTATTCATCCATTCTCGTAATTTTTCCCAATTCTTAATTAATGATTCATGAACAACTTCTACCGTCTCTTGTTCTGTTACATTCCGACTAGTTACCACTAATCGAGCATCAACTAATTGTTTAACCAAAGACCAATTGTTTTCTCCCAATTCCCCTTTAATAGCGAGCCTTCTTGTATCTTCTGTCCCTTCTCCTGGACGGACTAATTGAATAAAAATATGTTTTACTTTTTCTTTTTCAATCGCAGTTAGGTTTTTATATTGTTCATCAGCATGACGAGCTAATGCTCCTTCAACTTGACCAATTTCTTCATAAATTTTATGAGTCAATTCCTTACTATTTCCTCGTTTCCATAACTCAGTCAAAGCAAATTCTAGTAACGGTAAATTACCAGGTTGAAATTCTATATTGTTGAGAATACGCTCCACTAAACCTGGTTCAAATTTAACTCCTAAGTCATGAGCAGGTCTTTCAATAACTTCTGTTAATTCCTCACGGTTCATTGATCTAATTTTTGTGTCATTTTTCCTGAGAAGATCAGCAAAATCAGGATAAGAAAGAGCATTTCCTAAAAAATCTGCCCTCATGGTTGTTACTAGGATAGGGCATAAATTAGAAATAGAAGATAACCCCTGATTTTTATCTTCAGAAAAGTTAGAAATTAATACATTTAGAAAACTATTTTGAATTGTTGAATCATTACAAAGAGTATAAAGTTCTTCAAATTGATCCGCAAATAGTAATAATCTTTGGTTGGGATGATTATTTCTTATTTGTAGAAAAATATCAGTTAGGGAAATTTCTTCTGTATATAATGATTTAGTTAACTTACGACTTTGAATGATAGTTTCTGTCTCATCTAAGTTAGGTGCATAAAGAGGAATTAAAGCTAAACATAGAGCGTGGAAGGGGTCTGAACCAGGACGAAAATGAGTAAATAACCAATTACCTTGCTTTTGCAACTTTGGTATAAGTCCGGCAAAAACAACTGAAGATTTGCCACTTCCAGATGCCCCTAATACGGGAATAAAGTTACGGGTTTTTGTTGCTTGATAAAGTTCGTCAATAAATATATCTCGTCCAAAGAAAAACTCTGAATCATTAGGTCCAAAATGGAATAAACCACGATAAGGACAAACTCGATTATCCTTAATAGGCTTTTTTGAATCAATAGGTTTTAAGTCATAGTTGCCATAATAGTAGTTATAGATGATTACTTTTTTGCTTTATTATTAATCACTCCCATAGAATCAACAGAACCTTCAAAACTTCCGATAGCAACAGAACCTTTCCCAGTTGCTTTAACATCCCCAACTGTAATATTTTTTTGTCCACCTGATTGCTCATTGATTGTACTAAGTAAAGCTTGAGCTAATTTTAGTAAGTCAGAATCCTCCGAAGCTTGAGCAGCTTCTATTTCCTCTTGTAGTGTAGCTTGACGACCTTTAGAATCAGGCTTTTTTTCTAATTTATCAACAGCATCAACCAAATCGCTGTCTTGACCAAATTTTTGTTTTAAGGCTGATTTAAGAGCCTTATAGCTATCGTTAATAGCATCTTTACTCAAACCAGCTAGAGCCGCTATTATCGCTGTTGTGATTGGGTCCATAGGAAAAACTTTGATAATTACCAATAATTATGAAGCTACCCTAATCATAGCGGAATTTTAAACCTCTGTGCATAATCAACCATAGTCTTAAACTAGCAAACTTGCCACGTATCAACACTTGATGACACAGTTACAAGATGTGAAGCTATTACTTATTAAACCATCTTTTTTTCCATTGACTACTGGTTTCTAAATTACTTTGACTTTGTTCTTTTTCTCTTCTAATTTGGATTATTTCAGCTGTATCTGATAAGTTAGGATCTCGGTATGGAATGGCCGCACGGGTTTGTAGATGTTCTTTTTCTTGTTGGGATAATGGTGGTAAATTATTGTCGTTCCAGTTAGCAATTGTTCCAGGCGATCGCCTTCCTACGTTCCTAGTGGCTCCTATTTTTAGCCCTGCTAATTGTAGCGCAGTTCTTACAGAAGCGGCACAAGAATAGGTTGCTAAATTTCCATCTTTTACTAAACACTTAGACAATAATTCTATGAATTCTACTGTCCATAGTTGTGGACATTTGGGAGGTGAAAAAGGATCTAGAAAAATAGCGTCTGCTTGAAAGTTTTTATCAATTACTATTTGTATAGTTTGTCTTGCATCCCCTAGCAATAATTGAGCGTTTAAAAGATTAGTTTTGATTTTATGATTGTTAGTTAAGTTTTTTAAGTTATCAATAACATTCTCAGAAAAATTATTTAACAAGTCAGAATCTATTGCTTGTAACGGCACATTTATGTTGTTTTCTAATGCAAAAAGTTCTACTTTTTTGTTGGGATCAATTGACCAAATATTTTCTAGAGCAACGGCGGTATTATACCCTAATCCATAACAAATATCTAGAATTTTAATAGTATTTTTAAGAGTCGTTTTTTCTTTAATTTGACAAGGTTCAATAAATTTATATTGTGCTTCCTGTTTTGCTCCTGAATGAGAATGAAATAACTCTTCAAACTCATCAGAAAAGAAGGTGTATGATCCGTCATCGGTAATTGTTTTTATAAATCTTTTTTCTAACATTTATTTTTCAAGCTACTTCTGTTAAATTAGTTGTGTGTATCATCATTATCCTAAATTTAAAAATTTTTTGTCATACTTGTAAAAATAAAACTCACGGTATTATTATATAATAAAGCAATAACAATTTTAGATATAAACTTAAACCCAAAATAATTTTTGATACTCATTTCTTGAAGATCATGGAACAACAAAGTTTTCCTGCTAGACTTCACATCCTTGTAGCGAAAAAAAGCGATCAAGCTATTATTATCAGAAGAGGTCCATCTAAGCATACTTGCATCATTGGTTGGGATCGAAAAAACGATATTTTTCGAGTGTCTCAGTGGTTAAAAGGACGTATCTATGAAAGACGATCGGATATATCCTCACTGGGAGACTACTGGATATATTTTGCCATGAATGGGAAATGGCATTGTAATGTGGGATCATGGACAGCGATCGCTAGAGTACCTTGGTTAAAAGCGATCGCTTTTTTTCCGAAGGGTGACTGTTGGTTTGGGGGTGGTTTATTTTTAGATAATAATTCTTATTGGTTAAACGGTGGTTACATAGATAATCATGAGTTATATTTCGATAGTTATAAGGTTAAAAGAAATAGAACTTATACCCCTCCTAACTATTATGGTGGTGAATGTCTTACGGTTTATTATAATCGATTACAACGGGATGGTTGGAAACTAATTGAATGGTCAGATGAGGTATATTTAGATAGCGAAACTGTTTTTGAAAAGAAATTATATCACCAGTGGATATTAAGAAAAATCTGTCACGAACAAGCAGGTTCACCTCCAGGAAAAGGTTGTTATTGGGATGAACATATTCTATATAATGATACAGGAAAGTTATTTATTTATCCAGATTGGGAATGGGCTGAATGGTTAGATAATGCTATTTTTTATGCAGAAAAAGGTTGTCTTTATCGAGTTCAAATTGAAGGTTGTAATCAGCTTAGTAAACCTAAATTAATCCATGACTTTAATGATTATAAATTTGAAGCTATTAAGGCTGCCTATTAAGTAATTACTGATAGCAAATACCTGCGTTTTTAAGACGGTTCAAAGCTTCTCCCAAGCGATCGCATTCAGCTATTAAACTAATTCTGATATACCCTTCTCCTCCTTCTCCAAAGGCATTTCCAGGGGTAAAAACAATGCCTGTTTTTTCTAAAACATCTAGGGCAAAATCCGTTGAGTTGCTACCAGTTGGACAAGGAACCCAAAGATACATAGTAGCCTGAGAAGGTTTGATCTGCCAACCTAATTCCCCTAATCCTTCGATCAAAAAATCTCTTCTAGTTCGGTAGCGTTTTTGAACCTCTTTAATATAACTATCGGGTAAGTTTAATGCGGTTTCAGCAGCCGCTTGAACAGCCGAAAAAATACCATAATCAAGATTAGTTTTTAACGTTCTTAAACCTTGAATAATCTCTGCATTTCCCACTACAAAACCCACGCGCCAACCAGCCATGTTATAGGTTTTAGAAAGGGTATGAAATTCCACCCCAATTTCTTTACCTCCAGGAATTTCTAATAAGCTAGTGGGTTGATACCCATCAAAAGCCAATTCTGCATAACATAAATCATGAACTAACATGATTTCGTAATGGGTTGCCCAGTTAATAATTTCTTCAAAAAAAGCTTTTGGTGCTGTGGCGGTTGTGGGGTTATTAGGATAATTAAAGTATAAAATTTTAGCGGCTTTAGCAACCTTTTCGGGGATAGAATTAAGATCAATTAACCAGTCTTTTTCTGCTGATAAAATAATCGGATAAAGGTCAGCGCCGGCGATTAACGGACCGCGAAAATGAGCCGGGTAAGAAGGGCTAGGAACTAAGACCACATCCCCAGGATTGATGTATGCTAGGGCTAAGTGACCTAATCCTTCTTTTGAGCCTATTAAGGGTAACGCCTCGCTGCTAGGATCTAGATCTACGCGGTAACAACGACGATACCAAGAGGTGATGGCCTGGCGAAAACTGGCTGTTCCTTCAAAGGGTGGATAACCGTGGGTTTGAGGCTGTTCTAAGGCAGCGATCGCTCCTTCTATGACTGGTTGGGGTGCCATACCATCGGGGTTTCCCATGCCTAAATCTATTAAATCTAATCCCTGTTGTCTAGCCTTAGCCTTTAGTTCATCTAATCTAGCAAAAACGTAGGGAGGTAAAGCTTTTAGGCGATCGGCGCGACGTATCCAAGTCAAACTCATAGTCACAGGAGTTTTAAAAATTACAAGCGGCCTATAATTATAGCAAAACTTATGGTTCTTTATTTAAGAATTATTTTGAGTGGAAGGGGTGATGATTTGGGTTACTGTACATCAAGCAATGTCTTTTATGGTTTTAGGTTAATGGATTGAATAGCAGAAAAATTAACCATCATTCTGTAATTTTAACCATCGGGCAGTGAACCCCAAGGAAAAGCCCTGTACGGACACAGAAATCAGGACAATGAAGAATACCACATTGAACAAAGTTATTGCGTCAGGAATGCCAACTGCAATGGGTCTAATAGCTAAAATAATCGGAACTGCACCCCTAAGTCCCACCCATGAAATAAAAAATCTCTCAGAAACATTATAAGAACTCATAGCTAATCCAATCATTACACTCAAAGGACGGGCAACAAACATTAAAAATAAGGCAATTATTACAGCAACAGGTGCAACCGCTACGAGTTGTGAAGGGAATACTAAAAGTCCTAATAATAAAAACATTCCTATTTGCATTAGCCATGAAATACCATCGTAGAAGTCAACGATAGAATTTTTATAGATAAAGTTGCTATTACCCAATACTATCCCTGCTACATAAACTCCTAAAAAACCGTTACCTCCTAGAAAAGTAATCATTCCATAGGTTAATAATACTTGTCCAATAGTAATAACAGGATATAAACCTTGTGTGTTTAGTTTAATGCTATTAATAGTCCAATTTATTAAAAGACCAAACCCATAACCACCAATAATCCCTATAGCAAGTTGTAAAAGTAAACTAATACTTAAATCCAGTAAAGAAATATTGCCAGTGTTAACAATGTTCACTAAAGCTATGGTCAATAATACTGCCATAGGATCGTTACTACCAGATTCTAATTCGAGTAAAGGCTGTAAGTTTCCTTTCAGGCTTAAATTACTGGACTTAAGAACCGAAAAAACTGCAGCTGCGTCGGTTGAGGAAATAATCGCCCCTAATAGTAAACCTTCTACCCAGTTAATACCATCAAATCCTACCATTACGGAAGAAAAAGAACCCAACATAAACCAAGCAAAAGATCCTAAAAAGAACATGGTTAAAGTAACACCAAGAGTAGATAAAATTAACCCTTGTATAAGTATTGGTTGAATGCTTTTCCATTTTGTTTCCAGTCCTCCGGTAAATAAAATGAAAAGTAGGGCTAAATCTCCTATTGTTTTGGCAATTTCATAATTATCAAAGTGTAATCCCCCTATTCCATCTGAACCAGCCAACATTCCAATTAAGAGAAATAATAGTAAGGCAGGAACACCAAATTTATTAGCTAATTTGCTGGCAAAGGCACTAATTAATAATAATAGTCCAGTGGCGATCAAAATATATTCAAAAGATAAAATTAGCATGATTAATTTTTAGAGTATATTGAGTAACAATTTAATCTTTCTTATTCAAGCTTGGACTACACAAAGCTAACACATAGTCTCCTTGATTAACAGAACAATTAGTAGAAATATCAAAAATAAATCCGTCCTTTTCTGCACAAATATTAATTATTTCTGGCAACTTTCCCTGTTTATTAAAACTAAGGATTTCATAAAGTTTCTCTCCTGCTTTAGCTTGGTTCTTTAAAGATAGTCTATTTTGGATCATGCCACCAGTAGGTGCGTAGTAGTATTGAATATCTTGACGAGCAAATAAAGTAATTTCTTTACTAATTAGAGAATGATTTGGTAAATTTAAAATTCTTTTTTTCACTAAGTAGTTAATGATTCCGTTGAAACCTACATTAACTGATTGAGAATTCATTGTCATGCCTGAACCTAATTCTAATGTCCAAGATTCTCGCTCAAGATTAATATTTCTTCCCTTATTCTCTAATTCTTTTTCTAAAGCTAACCAAGGTTTCATAAATGCTTCATCAAAGGCATCTCCGTCATAAGTATCCATCAAAATACCATAATCTATCTGAAAATACTTAGCACTTTCTTCCTGTTGTCCAGGAAAACAAAAAAGATAATCAATACATTGATTACTAGAACTATGAATGTCAATTACATGATTTGCATCCATAGAAAGTGATTGTAACTGATAACGATACTGTTCAAATAAAGGTGCGCTACTATAACTATTTATTTTTTCTAGTTGTTTACTAAATGCCTTTTTTTGTTGCTGTAAAAAATTCTCTTGAATAGTTAAAGAATCAAACTTGATATTATTGTTAACAAACTCCTCTAAATTTTGACAAACTTTTTCATAATCCCAAAAAATACGATTCCAGTCTTTTCCATCATAGCTATTAAACCGTCCTGAAGAAAAATGATGACTACGTTGATTAGTTCCCAAAGGGTTGCAGACAGGAAGTAACCAAATTTCTCCACTGATTTGTTCTTTCTTAAGACTTGAAAAAAAGTTGATTAGTTGAGAAATGACTGCATTGCCAACAATTTCTGAACCGTGTAAATTTGATTGAATATAAACTTTTTTACCTTTTTTATCACCAACAAATTTATATAATTGTAAAGAAAATTCGTCACCAGAAGCAAGCTTAAATAAATTTAATGTTTCAATGGCTGGTTTCATAGACATTGGGATTTATGAAAGTTTAATCATTAATAAAATTTTAAGAATACCACAAAAAGTTGACAAAACTGCTAGAAAAAAACTACCGTTAAAAAGCCCCTTCATTAAATAAATAAAATTAGTAGGTAATGTGATATGGTACAAGCCAAACTTGGAGATACAGTCAAAGTCAACTATACAGGTAAATTGCAAGATGGGACAGTTTTTGATTCTTCGGTAAATCGTGACCCCCTACAGTTTTCCCTTGGAGAAGGCCAGGTTATCCCAGGTTTTGAAGAAGCGGTAGTGGGAATGAGTCCAGGAGACAGCAAAAGTGTTACCATTGCCTCACAAGAAGCTTACGGTCCGTATCAAGACGAATTAGTGATTGTGGTGGATGAAAAACAAATGCCATCAGATTTGTCTGTAGAGGTGGGACAACAGTTACAAATGCGTCATTCTGACGGTCAAGCGGTTCCTGTCACAGTTACTAATATTAAAGATGATAAAGTTACTTTGGATGCTAATCATCCTTTAGCTGGAAAAGATTTAACATTTGAGATTGAGTTAGTAACTATTCAATAAAAAATTAACAGTTAGTAGTTGTCAAGTGTAACAATAGGAAAAAGCTTCTAACTGTTAAATTAATTAATTTAATTATTTACTTGTTTTTAATAGGTTTGGATATTAAAAAATATGAATTATCCTCAATCAGAAACAGAGAAAGATCGGCTGATTCAGGAATTACAAGAAGAAATTATCCGTTTAAAAGCTGATCAAAAAGTTGCCCTAAATATGCAAGAAACCTTGCGAGAAAGTGAGGAAAGATGGCAATTAGTATTACAGGGAACTAACGAAGGAATTTGGGACTGGAACTTAAAAACAGATGAAATGTTTTTTTCCCCCCGTTGGAAAGAAATGTTAGGTTATAAAGATGAAGAATTACCGAGTCATATCGATACTTGGAAGCAATTACTTCATCCTCAAGATAGAGAAAGGGTGATGAAAATTTTAGGCGATCATTTTGCCCAAAAAACAGATCACTACAGCGCAGAATTTCGTCTAAAATGCCGAGATGGGAATTATAAATGGATTTTATCCCGTGGAAAAGCTTTGTGGGATGCAACAGGAACCCCTGCAAGGATGGCGGGTTCTCACACAGATATTAGCGATCGCAAAAACGAACAAATATTATTAACTTCACTTATAGATTGTATCCCTGATCTGGTATTTTGCAAAGACTCCAGGGGATTTTATAAAATGTGCAATAACGCCTTTGAAACATTTGCAGGAAGAGATAGAAAAGATATCATCGGTAAAAACGACTTTGACCTTTTTTCGCCAGAAGAAGCATTAGGGTTTCGCAAACAAGATCGCTTTATGATGTTACAGAAACAATCCCGTCGCAACGAAGAATGGATTACTTATCCTAATGGGAACCGTCGTTTAGTGGATACCTTAAAAACTCCCTTTTGTTGTCCCGAAGGTAAGTTAATGGGAACCATCGGTGTTAGTCGAGACATTACCAATCGTAAACAGAAAGAAGAAGCCATTAAAAAACAGGCAGAAAGAGATGCTTTACTCAGTAATATTGCCAGACAATTGATCGACCAAGACCTCAATACAGCAGTTCATTTTATATTAGAATCCATAGGAAAATTTACCCAATGCGATCGCAGTTATATTATTCGTCATTCTCCTCGAGAAAAGGTGTGGAGTATGCTCCATGAATGGTGTAGTGAATATATCCCCTCCACTATTCACGATTCCCAAAATATTTCTTTAGAGGTATTTCCTTGGTTTTCCAAAAAACTCATAGAAGGTGAATTTATTTGCATCAATAGTATTGAGGATTTTCCTCCAGAAGCAACAGCAGAAAAAGAAGCCTACGAAAACAGTTTAAGCCCCAATACCTTAGTAGTTCCTATGATGACAAGAGGTCAAACAGTTGGTTACCTAGGTATCGATAGTAATATCTACAAAACCTGGACTAAAGAAGATATTAACCTATTAAAATTAGTGGGAGAATTAATGGCGATCGCAGAAGCAAGAGCGATGGCAGAAGAAGCACAAAAAGAGTCTCAGGCAAGGTTTGCAGGTATTTTAGATAATGCAAATGAAGCTATTATTTCTATCGATGAACAGCAAAAAATAACCCTTTTCAACCATGCTGCCGAGCAGACATTTGACTATACTTCTGATGAAGTAATCGGTCAACCTTTTAATACCTTAATTCCCACTCGATTTACTAACGATCATTATCAACACATTAACAATTTCAGAAACACTCAAGAAACCGCTAGACAAATGGGAGGTCGTCGTCCTGTTTTCGGTCAACGAAAAGATGGTACAGAATTTTTAGCAGAAGTTTCCATCTCCAAAATAAAGTTAAGTGGAAAAACTATTTTCACAGCGATTATTAGAGATATAACGCAACGCAAGCAAGCAGAAGAAGCCCTAAAAAAAGCCAAAGATCAAGCCGACACAGCTAACCGCGCCAAAAGTGAGTTTTTAGCTAGTATGAGCCATGAATTAAGAACCCCCTTAAACGCTGTTTTAGGCTTTACTCAAGTCATGCAAAGAGATCAAACTTTAAAAGAAGAACATAAACAAAATTTAGATATTATTGGTCGTAGTGGAGAACATTTACTAGAGTTAATTAACGACATCCTAGAAATGACGAAAATTGAAGCAGGGAGAACCACATTTAATCGCACTCAATTCGATCTCTATCGTCTGCTGGACAATTTAGAATCCATGTTGCATTTAAAAGCAGAAGAAAAAAACTTACAACTGCTCTTTGAAAAATCTCCACAACTCCCCCAATACATAGAAACCGATGAGGGTAAACTGCGACAGGTTTTAATTAATCTCTTGGGCAATGCCATTAAATTCACTCAAGAAGGTGGGGTGATATTGCGCATTAAAACTAATCTAAAAAATGCAGAAAATTCCACACTAATCCTAACTTTTGAAATTGAAGACACAGGGCCAGGTATTGCATCAGAGGAAGTAGATCAACTGTTTGAAGCCTTCGGACAAACGGAAACAGGTCGAAACTCCAACGAAGGCACAGGATTAGGGTTGCCAATTAGTCGTAAATTTATACAATTGATGGGAGGAGAAATCACTATTAGTAGTATTTTAGGACGAGGTAGTTTATTTACTTTTACTATTGAAGCGACGATGGTTTCTGCTAATGCTATAAAAAATAATAAACCCTCCCGCAGAATCATTGGCCTAGTTCCTGGACAACCAACCTATCGTATTTTGGCCGTCGATGATCGTCTCGAAAGTCGTATTTTATTAGTTAAGTTGTTATCGTCGATGGGATTTAATGTTCGTCAAGCTAGTAACGGACAAGAAGCGTTAGACATCTGGGAAAGTTGGCAACCCCATCTGATCTGGATGGACATGAGGATGCCTATTTTAGATGGTTATAAAGCCACCCAACTGATAAAAGCAAGCCCCAGAGGACAAAAAACCGTTATCATTGCCCTAACCGCTAGTGCCTTTGAAGAAGAACGACATTTAGTTCTATCAGCCGGGTGCGACGATTTTATGAGAAAGCCTTTCCGAGAAGAGGTACTATGGGAAAAAATTGCTCATCATCTAGGGGTTGATTATGTTTATGAAGACTTAGATGACCAAAAACTCTCTTCTCATCCCGATCAACACCTTGCCCCAAAAACCACACCTCAACTAGAATACTTCCTGCAAAAAATGCCCCCTCAATGGATTAACTCACTCCATCAAGCCGCCCTAGAATGTAGTGACGATAGTATCTTAGAATTAATTGCTCAAATTCCCTCTGATAGTCAACCTTTAGCAACCGCTTTGCAAGAATGGTCCGAAAATTTTCTATTTGATTCTGTGATCGAATTAACTCAAAATACAATTAAGTGACCTTGTAGGTTTTTAGTATCAAATGTAGGATCTAAAATCTTTGTGTTGCTTAATTATTAATATTTCCTACTTCCCTACCCTCCCCCATGAGTCCTGATTCTAATAATATCTTAGTTGTCGATGATAACCCCGATAACCTGCGCTTACTCTCAGCCATGTTGTCGGAACAAGGTTATAAGGTTCGTAAAGCCCTCAATGGAAAAACAGCGTTAAATACCATTTGTCAAGTACCCCCTGATTTGATTTTATTAGATATTACTATGCCATCGATGAATGGGTACGAAGTGTGTCAAAAGCTAAAAGAAGACGTTCAAACCAAAGATATTCCCATTATTTTTATTAGTGCTTTAGACGATGTTTTAGACAAAGTAAAAGCCTTTGAAGTTGGGGGAGTGGATTACATCACTAAACCTTTTCAAGCAGAAGAAGTGATGGCCAGAATTGAAAATCAATTGATTATACAACGACAAAAAAAACAACTCCAACAAGAAATAGAAGAAAGAGAAAAAACAGAACGAACCTTAAGGGTTTATCTTCACGCAGTATCCCACGATTTAAGAAATCCCGTTATCGGATTTTCCTTGATCTTAAAAAACTTTTTAAAACAAAAAAAAGAATCTCTAGAAATTTCCAGAAAAGTAATAGAACAAATGTCAATAAGTTGCGATCGCCAACTCAATTTAATTAATTCTTTGGTAGAGAGTCAACAAGTTGAAATGGAAGCCATAAATCTTGATACCAAGTCCCTGAATTTGGCACAATTTAGCCAACAATTAGCCACAGAATGGCAACCGATGTTGAACGAGAAAAACGCCATATTATCCCTAGATATTGCCGAAAATTTGCCCTTAGTGCAAGCAGATAGCGATCGCCTGTGGCGGGTTATGGAGAATTTAATGGCCAATGCTTTAAAACATAATGAGTTTGGTGTCCAATTAACTTTAAAAGCGGATATAATAGGAGCAGAGGAACAAAACTTGGAACCTCAAAAAATTCGCTGTAGCTTAATGGATGATGGGGTGGGAATAGACCCCAAACTAGCAGAAACTTTATTTGAAAGGTATCACAGAGGAGATAGAGCGAAACAAACTTTAGGCTTAGGATTAGGGTTGTACATTTGCCGCAAAATCATTGAAGCTCATAGCGGAGAAATTGGAGTAATTGCAGCACCTGGTCGAGGGGCTGAATTTTGGTTCACTTTACCCATTTCCTATGGATAAAGTGAGATCTTCTCCTTGGAAACCGATTTGTTAAGCTCTGGAAGGGAAAATAGAAAGATGAAATGTTAGAGAGTCATGACATATTGATCCCCGAAATGTGGTTAATGCGTCAATTCTCAATAAATTAGTTGAGCGACCCCTTGACCCCAGAGACTCAAGTTTTGTTACATAAGATAAATCATTAAGTCCTAAAACATAAATCCTTGGGTAATCAAGTCTCCCATAAGCCCATAGGGAAAGGACTGATGATCAAATGCCAGGAGCAATTAACCGTAAAAACTATCGGAGAGTGATCTCATGGCACCAGAAAGCCACCCCCCACTGGAAGAGATGACCTTACGGCAGCTACGAAAGGTAGCCAGCGAGTATAACATCTCCCGTTACAGCCGAATGCGTAAAGCGCAACTCTTAGTTGCCATCAAGCAAGCAGCGCAATTACAATTCCCCCAACCCATCGAAACCGAGACGAAAGCTAAGGCAGACTCAACTATTCAAGAAGCTCAAAAGATAAAAGCTTCTAAATTTGAAGTGGGACAAGAGAATGACATCACAACCAATAAAACCAAAATTCAATTAGATCTCGAGCAGATTGCAGAAGATTATCAAAAAAATCGCATAGTTCTTTTACCCCGTGATCCTCAATGGGCCTATGCTTACTGGAATGTTTCTCAAAAATCCAAAGAAAGCCTAAAAGCTCAAGGGGGAGAACAACTAGCTCTAAGAATTTACGACGTGAGCGATATTGACCTCAATTATCAAAGTCCCCACAGCGTTCAAGAATACATTTGTGATGATGTCACTCAAGAGTGGTATATTCCCATTCCCCTGAGCGATCGCGATTATGTTGTTGATATAGGGTATCGTAGTTTTGATGGCCGTTGGTTGGTGTTAGCACGCTCTGCTAAAATTCATGTTCCTGCTCTTTGTCCTTCAGATTGGATAGAAGATATTTTCACCACTATTAACTGGGACGACGCAATAGAAGACAGTGCAGTTGAATCATTGCTACCCCCTAACCCCGTTCAAACAAGGTTTGCTGTCAGCGAGCAAGTAGCGCAAGCAGCTAGTGTGGCTAGATCTAGCTTCACTTCTTTTCAAAATGCAGTTGGATCACCAGGTGGTTCTATGGTTTTTGGCTCCGGTGTCGGAATGTGGACAGTTCCCACCGTATCTGGTTTAACCATGTCTGGCCTGAGTTTTGGTCAAGAAGTATCGGTTCCTTCTCAGAAGTTTTGGTTAATAGCTGATGCTGAATTAATTGTTTATGGTGCTACCGAACCAGACGCAACCCTTGTGGTGGGTGGTCAACCTGTCAAATTGAATCCAGATGGAACATTCCGCTTTCAAATGTCCTTCCAAGATGGGATCATCGATTATCCTATTGTGGCGATCGCTGCCGATGGACAACAAACCCGTTCCATTCACATGAAGTTTGAAAGAGAAACCCCTACTCGTAACACCAATAGTAAAGAGGATGCAATGTTAGAAGCACTGAATTGAGGATAAAAAAAAGACGCACAAATGCGCCTTTAATCGTTAACGATGGATAATCTTAACGTCTTCGTCTTCCACCACGGGAACGGGTTCTTGAACCACCACTGCTACCAAAACTGGAGCGTCGCTGAACATTAGATCGAGACTTACCGCTACTATCTAAGCGACTCGAACCAAACCCAGAACCACTAGACTTGCTGGCATTAGGAGACTGTCTTTTACCGGTAGAACCAGAACTAGAAGAAGAACGATTAAGGTTTCCTGTTGTCCGTAAGGTTTGACGATTTTTTACTGCTGGAGGCGGTGCATTGTACTTATTTTGATACCGTTGACTAGCTTGGTTGTAGGTATTGCCATAACCACCATAACCAGTCATGACCCCTCCCGATCGATACACAGGAGGAAAATAGTATTGTGGGGTAAACAATAAACTACCCAACGCTTGACCTGCTAATGCACCAGCAAACGGAGTCCAGAAATTGGACTCACGACGCACAACAACTGTTTGGGGTTGTCCTGTTTGGGGATTAGTTTGGGTTTCGGTTACAGTGTGAACGTACTCTATTTTAAAGTCTTCGGTGAGGTGCATCACTGCTTGATCCCCAGTAACCTCTAAGTAGGTGCTTTCCCCTTGTTCTATTTCTTCGGGGGTTAACCTGGCCATTTGTAGATTTTGAGTCTTATAAGTAGGCGGTTTTCCTGCGGGGGTATTCAATAACATCAGGGTGTAGGTTCCGTCTCCATCGTCGTATTCTGCTTGTTGGACAGGATAACGTCCCTCACCCACTTGGTTAGGAGGGGTTACAGTGGTGCTACGATTTTGCGGAGAAGAAGATTGAGTGGAGGTTGGAGAACTACAAGCAACGGTAGTCCAACACAGGGTTATGGATAAGAAAATAGCCAGTAGTTTACGCATTATAAAGGTATGAGTTCAGAAAAATTGAGTAATAATTGATCGTTGGTGAGTTGATCTCCAAACTGCGCTGGAGAGTAATGAATTTGTATGGCTTGTAGTCGCTGGTTATAGTGAAGATTGATTAGGGCTTTCAACCCATATTCTAACGCTTCTATGTCGGCTAAGTTGGTTTCTAAATCAGGTTCTTCTCCCGTAAAGGCCACTGTGAGCATTACCACTAAATTGCGAGTTATGGGGAAAGATAAAGGGGTGCTTTCGTCCTCTTGGGACAGGGTAACTTCGCTCAAGTAACGTTGGGCCGAGTCGGTGAATAGTTCGTTAAAATAGTCCCCGGCTTCTCCCTCCCGCCAAAAAAAATCCCCCTCGTTACCAGCAGATTGCCAGTAAGGGTTCATTTGTAGAAGATTTTGACAAATTTCAACTAAACCTTCTCCAACTACTTCTAAATCCCCTTCTGCATCTATAGCATTCCTTCCTGTGCGGTTAAGAACTCCCAACAACGGAGCAATATCATCCCCGGCAAGGTGGACAAAAATTCGACAAACCACAAAGCGAGTTTTTCCAGTAAATTTGTTTAGGCGATCGCCCCAAGCATTCATAGGTTCCTTATAGTTAACTTTCGGTATAAATAAGTAATCCGCAGGGATGTTCATCCTATGGATTATTATATTAGTATTTATGCTAACTTACCCTCTCTATCTAAAATCTCTAAGTTTTTATTTATGACTCATACTGTAATTTTTTGGCATCGTCGTGACTTGAGAGTATCCGATAATATCGGACTTTCTCAAGCTTATCAACACAGTCCTAAGTTAGTTGGTTTATTTTGTTTGGACACGAATATTTTAAATCAAGATAATGTTGCATCTGCGCGCATAACTTATATGTTGGGGTGTTTACGAGAGTTAAAGGTAAGCTATGAAAAGTTAGGCGGACAACTATTAATTTTTAAAGGAAATCCTCTGCAAATCTTACCCCAAGTTGCAGAGGCTTTTAAAGTTGATTGTGTTATTTGGAATAACGATGTTGAACCCTACAGTAAAAAACGAGATCATCTAGTTATCGAAGCATTACAAGAAAAAGGTATTCAAACACAAACCTACTGGGATCAATTGTTACACGCACCAGGAGATATTCTCACTAAAAGTAATAACGCTCCTTATAAAGTTTATACTCCTTTTTGGCGTAGTTGGATAAAAGAAGAAAAAGCTAATGTTGCTCAATCTTTTGACAAGTTGCAAAGTCTAAGTGAGGGGGAAATAAACGCAGTTAAAGACTTAGGAGTGATAGAATTACCCACAGCCAAAGACTTAGGTTATAGTTGGGATGCACCGTTGATTTTGGAACCAGGAGAAACAGCAGCCAAAGAGCAACTTAATTATTTCTGCGATAGCATAATTTACAATTATCAAGAACAAAGAAATTATCCTGCAATTACAGGAACTTCTAGTCTGAGTCCCGCCTTAAAGTTCGGCGTTATCGGGGTTAGAGAGGTTTGGCAAGCAACTGTTGCCGCTTACGAAAATACTCGCAGTGATGAGGCAAGGGAAAATATACAAACCTGGCAACAAGAAATCGCTTGGCGAGAATTTTATCAACACTGTATGTACTTTTTTCCTGAGTTGGCAGAGGGTCCCTATCGACAAGAATTTAACGACTTTTCTTGGGATAATAATGAACAACATTTTCAAGCTTGGTGCGAAGGAAAAACAGGTTATCCTATTGTTGATGCTGCCATGAGACAGTTAAACGAAACCGGATGGATGCACAACCGTTGTCGTATGATTGTTGCTAGTTTTTTGACCAAAGATTTAATTATAAATTGGCAATGGGGAGAAAAATATTTTATGCAAAAATTGATCGATGGGGACTTATCCGCTAATAATGGGGGGTGGCAATGGAGTGCGTCTAGTGGGATGGACCCTAAACCTTTGCGTATTTTTAACCCTGCTAGTCAAGCACAAAAATACGATCCAGAAGGGGAATATATCCGCTTATGGGTTCCTGAAATAAGTTCTCTTGATACAGAATATTTAGTAACAGGAAAAATCCCACCTTTAGAAGCCCATAGTTGCGGTTATCCTCAACCTATTGTTGATCATAAACAGCAACAAAAAGAGTTTAAAGAACGATATAAACATATCAAAAAGTAAAACAATATCATAAGTCCAGTTCTTACTACGCTCTTTTAGGCAAAGGAAATCAGGTTACTAACTAATCAAAATAAAATAGAGTTACTAACTTCCTTTGTTCTTCTGCTTCCTCGCAAGTTTTTAGCAAAGTATGACTGTCATGAAAAGCAAAACAAATCAATTGTTGACAACGGGAAACAATTTCTCGGTTACATAAGGCACTAGCTTCCCCTAAAGATAAGCCATCTTTTTCCGGGTTTTCTACTAAGTGAATAACCCTTTCTAGTTGATCTTTTGACTCTTTAGGTTGCTTAGTTAAACTTTGGGGTAGAATCACTGTTAATAAGTTGGGATCGGCGCGCATGGCCCCCTTAATGGCGGCTGCATTGGTTCCTGTGGCACCGGATGTCATCAAACGGTTGCCACCTAAAACGAGGGCATAACTCATCATTTCGATTAGTTGTTGATGAGTGATGGGAACGTGGCGCGAACCTAACAAAGCAATACGTTTTGAACCTGTTTGCTGTATGGCAGCTAGTTCCTGCGCCAAAGTATCTAAGGTAGGAATATCAATTGATTGACTCAAAGACTCTCTCGTGGACTGCAAATGACCGTAAGTTATTCTAACAAAGGTTTTTCGATCATGAGACTTTCTTTAATAATTTTTATGAATTTGTGGAAATAAAAAATACTTAACTCCTAACTCCTAACACCGAACTCAGGTTTGATATGATTAATATTCCGTTCTGTTTATCCGTCAATAACACTTATGGTTGCTGTCCCCCCGTCTCCCGATGACATTCGTGATGCTTTGGAAACCCCAGTAGATTTTAATTTTGAGTTACCCGATCCAGAAGATGAAGGGATCGAAGAGTTCGATTTTCAACAAAAATTAGACACAGTTTGGAAGATTTGCGATCGCTTTGATTTACAAACGGATATATGGCGCGGTAGGATCTTGCGGGCGATCCGCGATCGAGAGAAAAAGGGTGGCGAAGGACGGGGAACGGGTTTCTTAAACTGGTTAAAACAACGGGAAATTACCAAAAGTCAGGCTTACGCTCTAATTCAGTTGGCTAATAGTGCCGATACCTTACTAGCGGAAGGAATATTAGACCCAGATACCATTAACAATTTTAGTAAAAGGGCTTTTGTAGAAACTGCGAAATCCGATCCCGAAGTACAAAAACTGGTCAGCGAAGCAGCGCAGAAAGGGGATAGAATTACCCGTAGGGAGGTCAAACAGCTATCGGATGAATGGACTGCCATGAGTTCGGATTTATTGCCCTCAGAGGTCAAGGAAAAGGCAGAAGAAGGGACGTTACCCCCTCGACATTTAGCCCCTTTAGTTCGGGAAATGGAAAAATTACCGGAGTTGCACCTAGAGACTATTCAAAAAGAAATTGCCGAAAGTCCCGATGTAGATACAGTAAAATTGTTGACCACCGATGCTAAAAATTTAGCCAAATATCTCGATGCAGCTGCCCAAGTACAAACCTTAAAAAAATCCCCTTTAGACTTAGAAATGGCTTTAGACGAAGCAGTAAGATTAGAATGTTTGAATACAGCCGCAGACTTAGTTAAACAAGCTTCTAGCTTAGAACAAATTGTGGGCAAACTATATACAACATGGAAAAGATTGGGGAGTTTATCTGATAGATTGTATGTGGATACTGGTGCTAGTAATCCTCATTTGCGATCGATGTTAACTTCCTTAGAATCTTTGAGTGGGGAAGTGATTGAAGTGCAATTAGATGAAGCAGGAGAAAAAACTGTTAGACTAAGATTGATGACAGATTCTATGGATTAGTTGAAGCTAGGGTTGTTGTTGATATAATCAAGGTATTTATTGAGAAATTACAGAATACCTATGACATCTTTTCCTTTAAATTCTTGGTTTCGCCCCTTCACTTCTGTGGTCTTGGGGACTATCACATCTTTAACCTTAAGTCTGCCAACCTATGCAGCAGAAAAAGTCTATTTTGTTTTCGATTCTTTAGGAATTTCGATTCCAGTTAGTGACTTAGAAAACTACGCTGAAACTGGAGAACTAAGTCAACAATTAAATCGATATTTTAGTTTAGCCGGGGCAAGTGAAGAGGATAGAAATGCCTTTCGTGAAGCATTATCAACCCCAGCACCCATTAAAGATCCATTAAGATTTGTCCGCATTCTTAATACCGATGAAGGAGAAAGAATTTTAAACTATTTCGGTAAAGTTATTAATATTCAAGGGGGAAGAAATGGTAAATTTCTGATTCGAGGGGCATTAATTCAAGCTGCTCTTGATGATGAGGGATTAACTCTAATTAACTTTTTAAACAAAATGTCTACCAATGTTCAAATTGATGTCAAAAAAGCGATCCGTTTAGCAGAACAAGTAGAAATTATTGTTAATGGCACTTATTTATTTACAGACACAATAACACAATTAGCAGAAAAAGAAGTAGAAAAAACACAAGAAATAGATTTTGCTCGGTTAACTGATCCTCGTCAAACAGGACCTTTAGAAGTGACAAAAAAGACCTGGAATTTAACCGATGAAAAGCGGAAACGGGACTTTTATGTTGATGTTTATCAACCGCAAACTTTGCCAGATCAATCTATTCCTGTTGTCATTATTTCTCATGGTTTAAGTTCTCGTCCTGAAGACTTTGGAAAATGGGCTAACCATTTAGCTTCTTATGGTTACGTTGTAGCTTTACCGCAACATATAGGTAGTGATATAAAACAAACAGAGGACTTTTTAGAGGGATATTCTCGACAAATTTTTATTAGGGATGAATTCATCGATCGTCCCCTAGATATTAGTTATACTATTGATGAATTAGAAAGACGAAATAATAGATTTTTTTCGGGAAAACTTGACTTAGAAAATGTTGGAGTTGCTGGTCATTCTTTTGGAGGTTATACCATGCTTGCTATTGCCGGTGCTACCCCAGATTTTCAAGCTCTTGAGGAAGACTGTAACCTAGATATCGGTGATTTGAATACAGCATTATTACTGCAATGTCGTGCTTTAAAACTAGAACAAAAAGAGTATGATTTTAGAGATAAAAGGGTTAATTCCGTATTTGTCGTTAATCCCGTTAACTCAGGGATTTTCAGCCGTAAATCCTTCGAGAAAATTGATATCCCTGTGTTCATTGCTGCTGGTAGTTATGATCCTGCGACCCCTTTTATTTTTGAACAAGTCACCTCTTATCCTCGTTTAAAAGTTCCTCAGAAATACCTTCAATTACAAGAAGGACAAGCTCATGTGGACTTTTCTCAACTCGATGCAGGGGTTAGTGAAATGTTAGATACTGCGATAGATTTAACTCTTCCTAGTCCTCAGTTATTAGATAGCTATACTCATTCTATGATGCTATCTTTTTTTGAAGTTTATGTTAAAAATAATTCTGAGTACGATTCCTTTTTACAGTCAGCTTATGCTAATTATATTAGCCAGGGTCAAGAATTTAAAACCCACCTGATTACAGAGAAATCTTCCGATGAATTAAATCAATCCATTGACGATTTTATCAGGGACAATAATATAGTTGTTCCGAAAGAAAGGTAATGTAAATGTGAGCATTTAGCTGTCAGCGTTCAGCTTTCAGTTAACTGGTAACTTTTAACTGATAACTGCTCACGGTTCACTAAAATCATGTTATCGACTCCATTTATGAATAATAGGAGAGGCAACATAATTAATATTGTTAAAGTTGTCTACTTTGTAGTTTAAACTTTTAATGAATTCAACGATATCTTTGATATTGTTCTTCTTGCTTAAAAAATTGCTCATTAACGGTGGTGAATCCTGGAAAATTAGAATAGGTCGGTGTTTTTTGATGGTATTTTTCATTCCTTTTAATACCTCTAACTGTTCTACTTCAAAGTCAATTTTAATAACGCTAATTTTTTTCTCATTTGGTAACTCATACTCATCTAAGGGTATTATTTTTACTTCTATGGTATTTTTATTCTCTTTATTCTCTATCGAATCCAATGATGTACCTTCTACTTTGAAATAATCTAAACTTTCCGTATTCCCTAAAGTTACGTTTTCTATGTAAATTTTATTTCTCATTTCACCAACATAAAAGGAAAGATTATCTTGAAATAATTTATGGCGAAAGGGAACAGTCTCAAAGGCAATAATATCGGTTTTAATACGATTTTTAGCTAATACCATACTTAGTAAACAGCTAACCACTCCAACTTTAGCCCCAATATCGATAAAAAAGTCATTGCCTTGACAATGTTTCAATATTTCAGGAATTAACTGATTCATGGACTTTTGATAATATATTATCTTCCAAATTAACAACTTGTGTAGTAATTTTTCAGGAAAATGATACTTAAATGTATAAATTTTATTTTGAAAAGGAACCTCTAATAGCTCATCTTCGGGGGAAAAATCATGAAATAGTTTTTTAAGCTGATTAGCAGGTAAATTAAGAAGTTTTTTCCCTGCCATAATTCCCCAGTTTTTTATAACATTTTTAAAAATAGATAAGTAAGTATGGTTTCCTTTTTGATTGCTATATTTTCTACCGTTTGTAATTATATGATCAGGGATTCTGTGACACTGTTTATAATTGATTCTATCATTAAATAAGGTTACATCTTCTAATAAGCAAAGATAATCAAAACCTTCTATTTCTTTAAAATCATCTCTCCTAACACAAAAAACTTGATCCCCATAAGGCGATCGCCTGATATGATTAACAGTCCAAGCAACCAATTTTAAACCTAGATGATCGGGATAAAATTGCAAGTCAAAATAAGCTAATTTTGTATTTTCATCCTCTAACTCAGAAATTGCTTTTCGATCCCATTCTGATGGTAATAAGGTATCTGCGTGACAAAAAATGAGATATTTTCCTGATGAATGTCTTAAACCTAAATTCATTTGAAAAGCGCGCCCTAAAGATGATACTTTTAATAGCTGCATCAAAATTGGAGGATGGTCTTTTTTTAATTTTTCAACCCGTTGTAAGGTACCATCGTTACTCCCTCCATCAATAACTAAAATCTCTATGTTACTTGATGTTGCAGCTTGTTTAATTACAGTAGCTAAAGTTTCATAAATAAAATCCACTTCATTAAGAGTGGGAATAATCACGGAAATATCGACTCTTTTTTGTTCAATTAAGTCCATTAAACCAAGAGATTTTAAGTCACTAATTTCGTCAACATCTACTAAAGTAGGATTGAGAATGGACACACAAGAATAGTTTTGCTGCATCAAATTATAAGTCTGTTGAGCAACATTTTCTAAACCATAGTTGATGCTGGTGAAAACATCTCTATAATAGGGTAAAGCAATCAGATAATAACCATTATCCGCAGTTAAAGCGATTGCTGCTTGTTCTTGGTTAATATATTCAATAGCTTCAGATAAAATATCGGAGGTAATTCCTGGAATATCAGAACCAATTATTATTACCTTTCCTAACTTTTTAGCGATCGCATCGATTCGTTCTCCAAAAGAGATAGAAGGTTGCTTAATAAAATAGAGAATACCAGATTTTATTCCTTGATCAATGTCCTCTGCTAAAGCAGAATCAAACCCCTCAATTATTGCTTTTGTATCATCTATTCCTGTATAATTTATAATAATATTAACACCCTTCATTTTGCGGAGTAATATTGCTAACATTTTACTCATAAAAATGCGATTTATTTCAGCCGCTAAGCGATCGCCGATATCCCAAGCTAAACGAGTTTTTACTTTTCCTGGATCGGGGTATCGAGTAAATAGAACAATACTAATAGTGTAGGGTAAATTGTCTATTTCAACCATGATAATAACAGTAAACAGTGAGCAGTAATCAGTGCAGAAAATTCAACTGATTACTGTTAACTTATAACTTATCCTCCGTACCTTTCTTCGTTCCAGGGATCACCTCGTCGATGATAACCATTTTTTTCCCAAAAACCCAATTCATCTTGCGGTAAAAATTCTAAACCATTAATCCACTTTGCACTTTTCCAAGCGTATAAATGAGGAATTACTGTACGCATTGGACCACCGTGATCTGCAGGTAAGGGTTCTCCTGATAGTTCAAAAGCAAAAAAATTATCTTCTAAAATAAAATCTTTTAGAGGAAGATTAGTAGTATAATCTCCATAACAATGTTGCATAACATGAGTTGCTTTGGGATCAATATCTAATAAATTGATAAAGTCTGTGATTTTGATTCCCGTCCACTTAACATCCAATTTTGACCAACGGGTAACGCAGTGAAAATCCTTGGTAAATTGATGATGGGGTAACTCCATAAAATCTGACCAAGAAAAGGTTTTTGGTGTCACTAAACCCCAAACTGTAAATTTCCAGTCATCCGTACTTATTTGAGGAGTATCACCATAGCTTAAAACGGGAAAACCTTTCGCCAAATATTGTCCAGGGGGAACACGATCACTGTTATCAGGTTCTGGTTTTTGAAAAAATTTTAAAGCCATATCAATATAAATTTTTACGACGATACAAGCAATAATTAACCATCAACTTTAAATGTTATCATATCTTTAACACAAACCCCTCATATTCTTAACATTGTGTTGTGTAAATATCGTGTTAGAATCGACAATATTATTCAGAAAATATTCTACCAATCAATCTATGCGACTCCTTTTATATAGTAAACCAGGGTGTCATTTATGCGAAGGACTTGAAGGGAAACTAAAACAAATAGAAAACCCACAGTTTGACCTAGAAATACGCAACATTACTACCTGCGAAGAATGGTTTAACGCGTATCAATACGAAATTCCTGTTTTACGGTTAGAGCTACCCCAAGGAGAAAAAACTATTCCTCGATTCTCCCCTCGCATTTCTGTGGACAGATTAGCACAACAATTAGAAAAATATTTACAATTAGCAACAAAAGGTTGACCTGTGCTGTGTTACGCAAACACAGCGATTAATCTTCCCTAACTAAACTTTTTTGAGGAAGAAAAGATTGAAACAATGAAAAGATGTAAACAAAAGTGGTAATAAATAGTTTAAAATTCTTAATTTCTGCTTTTTGTTTCATTGCTCAATCTCTTTTGCTTAAGTTATTCAGAATAACTTTTAATTTATCTGAAACATCGTTTTTTATCTTCCCCCAAAAGAGTGATCCAAAAAGGTTAAAATTAATTGTTTTTGTGAAGTTGTGCTGTTCTGGTTGTAAAGGGGTTGGATAAAGAAGCACTCTCAATTTTATCGAAACTAACTCCTACCCCAATCAATAAACAACCGATAGCGGTAATGTCAATAATAATCCTTATGGGTTTCATAATAATTTAAGTAATTTAGTAACTACTTTCCAGATTAAAATACTACTGTGTCTTTTGTATGTCATCGTTGTAGCAAAGAGATGTCATCGAACTATTTGGACACAAAATCTTAACTTATATTAAAATAAAGATGGCTAAATGATACCTAGAGTAAGTAGGACAGTTATTTTATGAGCGATCGCAATAGTCCCAACTGGGAAGAAAAACTGGAACAAAAATTTAAGGATCTCGAAGCAGAAATAAACCGTCAAACTACTCCAGTGCGTCCTTTTAATCCCCAAGAAGAAAATAGTAACGGTACTTTTACCCGAGTAGCTACCTGGTATCAAGGGTTAGGAACTCCTGCCAAAGTAGGGGTAACTGTTGTTGGAGTGGTAGTGGGTTTATCTATCCTCAATAGCATTCTAAAATTAGTTACCTCTTTAATTGTAGTAGGAATTTTAGGTGTTATTCTTTATGGATTGTACCGTACTTTCATTCAGAATAAATCCAATTCATAGGTTACTATCAATTTTAAAATGTTCCAGGGTTTTACAGCAATAAAACCCATTCAGAAATACATTAATTAAGTGAACAATGAATTTTGATGTTGTTATAATTGGTAGTGGAATTGGTGGACTAACTGCAGGAGCTTTGTTAGCAAAATATGGCAAAAAAGTTGCTATTTTTGAAAGTCATTCAATCCCTGGCGGTGCAGCCCATACATTCACTCGGAAAGGCTTTGTATTTGATTCTGGTCCGTCTTTTTATTGTGGGTTAGGTAACGATAAACCATCTCTTAATCCTTTAAAACAAGTATTAGATATTGTAGGGGAATCTTTAGAGGTTATTCCTTATGATCCCCTTGGTCATTATCACTTTCCAGAGGGGACATTTGCTGTTTACAGCGAGTTAGAAAAATATCGTCAAACCGTAGCCGAAATAACCCCAAAAGGAGCTAAAGAATTAGTTGCTTTTGAGTCGAAAATGCTAGAATTATACGACTGTTTAAAAGACATTCCCACAATCGCCTTACGGTCAGATTGGCAATTATTTCCTGTCCTAGCAACCCGTTATTTGCCGTCCTTAATTAAAAGCTTATTTCAGGTAGGAATGATTAGTGGTTCGGCAGGAGATGTAATGAATAAAACCGTAAAAGATCCCTGGGTGCGTCGTTTAATTGATCTCGAATGTTTCCTCCTTTCCGGATTAAAAGCTAAGGGAACAGTTGCTCCAGAAATTTCCTTTATGCTAGGGGAAAGAACCCGTGCAGGGGTAGAATATCCATTGGGTGGAAGCGCAGCAATTATCGATGGTTTGATAAGTGGTTTCAAGAAGCATGGAGGAAAATTATATCTTAACTCTCACGTTGAAAAAATTATTGTAAAATCGGGTAAAACCAGAGGCATTAAATTAAAAAAAGGAGAGATGATTAACGCCCCAATTGTCATTTCTAATGCCACACTTTGGGATACTTATAATTATCTTTTAGATGCAGAAGATTTACCAAAAAAATATAAGCAAGAACAATTAGGAACCCCTGCAGTTGAAAGTTTTATGCACCTTCATCTAGGAATAAAAGCAGAAGGATTAGAGAATTTAACAGGTCATCACGTTGTCGTTCATGATAGTAACAAAGATATTACCGTCCCTGGAAATACTTGTATGATTTCTATTCCTTCGGTATGGGATAAAAAATTAGCACCGGATGGTCATTATGTAGTTCATAGTTACACATTAGAACCCTACGAAGGATGGGAGAAAAACGCAGATTATGAGAATAGGAAAAAACAGCGATCGCAGACTTTATACAAAGCACTAGAAAAAGTTATCCCCGACATTCGAGAACGAGTGGTGCTAGAATTAATAGGAACACCCTTGACCCATAGTCGTTTTCTTCGTCGTCATCAGGGAACTTACGGTCCCGCAATAGCAGCAGGAAATGGACTATTTCCCAGTTGTCATACCCCCATCTCAGGACTTTATCGAGTAGGAGATAGTACCCTACCAGGTATTGGGGTTCCTGCTGTGGCTGCTTCTGGTATTTTGTGTGCTAATAGTTTAGTTTCTCCTCAAAAAGTAGAAGAAATTTTGCAACAACGGTAAATTTTTATAACTTACTAAACTTCTAAAATCCTAATTCAGACCTAGCAGTTTCCGCCGCCGCAAACACTTCTTCATCAGGTAATTGTGACCAATCTGTTTCCCCGATTTCGGCATAGAATTGTTGATCATAGGCACGAGTTCTGATAACAACTGGCATGGGAACCGCATGACCCAAGATTAAAGCTTGTTGTTTAGAATCCAACTTTGCTAATACTGACCTCAAATTTTGTCCCCCAGAAACTCCTGTAAAAATCGCATCAATATCCTTTTCATCGTTTAGTAAACAAGTAATTCTCGTTCCAACTTGTGACATTACCTCATTATCGATTCCTGATGGTCTTTGATCCACTACTAACAGGGTTACAAAATATTTTCTCATCTCCCTGGCAATAGTTCCAAAAATAGTTTGATGAACAATTTTAGAATCTAAAAAGCGGTGTGCTTCTTCGATGGTAATTACTAATTGTCTGGGGCGATCTGTTGGGCTTTTTGTTTGAAGAAAACGCTCAGCTTTTTTAACATAACTACCATGAATCCTCCGAGTAATCATATTAGTTGCCAACATATAAGAAAGCATATTTGATTGAGAACCAAACTCGATAACAACGTGCTTCCCTGCATCCAAAGATTCTAACACCTGATTAATATAATTATGAGGACAAGCAGTACGCAGATATTTTAAATTATCCAATCGCATTAACTTCCTTTGTAGAGACATAATCGACCCAGCATGACCTTGTTTTTCTTGGCAAAATAGTTTTATATCTTCGTTGGTCATGTTTAATAATTGCATAATCCAGGTTTTACCGTATTCTGCCTCTAAAATGTTGGCATTGTCTAAACTCGCCTCAGAAATACCCAATTCATGACCCACCAAGCGAATATCCTCTATGTCGATTTGATCGTAACTTAAATACAATTCTTGAGCATCGCTAACCCCTCTTCTTTTAGTAGATTCGGGATCTAAAGTATAAATTTCAACTTGTCCAGGAAACAACTGACGCAACCCTTTTACCGTAGAAACTTCTTTCCCTTCTTTCATAGCTTCCCAACCATATTCCGAGTGCATATCAAACATTAAATTAACCGCAGCTTGCTTGCGAATAATGCCAGAAATTAACAATCTAGTTAAAAAAGATTTCCCCGTTCCCGACTTACCAAAAACACCATTACTTCTCTCAACAAACCGATCCAAATCGATACAGATGGGTACTTCCATATCTAAAGGTTTTCCTATAGCAAAATTACGCCGTGTCGGGTCATCTTCCCAACCAAAAACCGCCCGAAAATCCTGCTCAGACGCTTCATAAACTTGACTAAAATGGGTTGGTATAGTTTTTACTGGAAGCAGCTCAATACTAGCATTAGTTTGCGCTTGAAAAGATCCTAGAGAAGTATCCTCCGACACAGAAGGGTTATCGCTTTCCTCTTCTGTGGGAGTAAACATCAACATAGGTGCAAGTTCCACATTGCCATAGGTTGCGCTGCCAGCTAACACATCCCTCATAAACGTGTCTTGAAAACTGGGAGGATTAGCTAATATACGAGGGTTTGCAGTTCCCAGGGAAACATCCGTCAGCAAACAGAAAAACCGAGATCGCACCCCTTGCACCACCAAAAATTTGCCCACTCGCATTTGTTCAACGGAAACATCAGAATGTAAACGAACTTCTAGTCCTTGTGAAAGGGAACCTTGAACTACGGCACCGAGGGGATGATCTGTCATCTTTAACGGGTATTAGTACACTACATACAGGGTTATTACCCACAGTGATAACCCTATGGGTATTGTATCGCAGAGAACAGGGTTATTACTTAGAATTTACACTCGAAGCAGCCGGTATTTTTTCTAGTTTTCTATCTTTGCTCACATCTCTCTTTTTTAAAGCAAATCTTTCCTCTTGACTGTTCAATAGTCCTAAAGTTACGGTTCCCAGAAGAAATGTGACAATAAGGCTAAAAAAAGTTGTGTTAGCGGCTATCCCCAGTAAAATCAGGGAGAAGCTCAAAACAACCTTCTGAAACGGTTTAATACTATCGTTTTTATCCATAGTTTTCCTTAATTTATATATAGCCTGTTGAATATCTCTACGATTATATCCGCAATTAAGTATTTCGTAAGGGACTTCCAGAGAATAAAGTGTTCATTCGTTAAATGAACATGATTACGAAGC
>NZ_JARVCN010000321.1:0-3644 GCF_038442745.1 Crocosphaera sp. Alani8 | reverse complement strand
ATCTTTGTCCCCTAACTTTCGGCGAGTCCCCCCAGACTTTTTGAGAAGCTTCCTCTTCGGGGTCTTTAATAAAAAGGATTTCTCTATATTTAGAGACTTGACTAGCTGTCATATTTTTTAGGTTATTATTTAGGTTAGAGACAAATTTTTTAGCTTTGTATTATTGTTTGTCCGTCACAATCTTACTAGCCTTTTGTATTGTTCTAACTCTATTTTAACAATAAAAGGAAGGTCTCTTCAAGCTCCCGCCTTTTATTTTACAGATGCTTTATGTCCATCAACGAGAAATTTACACATGGGTTTCTCTTGCCAAAGATGCTTTTAAATAAGCTACTGTACTAGACCAATTTACCGTTTGATTAAGTAAATATTTGGTAAATACTTGTTTGACATGGTTGATTTGATTATCAGTTAATTTATTTTTTAGATGCTGCCGATAAGTAGGTCTATGATTTATTTGAGTTGTGGCAAACCAACGCTCTACTAAGGCAGTAGTGATTAATATTGATGTGTGAGATCGCTGTTGTTCAACCTTTACTGTTAGTCCTGCTTTTTGTAAATCTTTCTGTAAATCAAAGCCATCCCAATTAACCATAGGGTCACTTGTATCTTGATAAATGGCTGATTCGGCTATTTTTAACTTGTCTAACAGTTCTGAGGGCAACCACTCTGGTTGAAGTAGATCGTAAAGTCTTTGAGTGTGACGAGGTAAGGTTTCGGCTAATATCAATACTCCTTGAGGACTCAACCAAGGAATTAAATTATTGAGCATCTTGACTTTATCTTTTTCTATGCTCAGTGCATTACGTCCCATAATGCAGTCAAAGCGAATATCTTTGTCTTGTTCGGCTAAAACATGGGGTAATTGATTCAAAGAAGCTGTTAAGACTATTGGTCGCAGCAGTTCGGGTAAGTTCTTAGCCTGCTCCCTTAAGGCGAATGCTTCAGTAGGGTGGCTGACGCAAGCATAAACTCCTCCTTCTGGGACTTGTCTCAATGCCTCCCAAGTCAATAAACCACTTTTGGCGTTGAGGTCAAGAATTAAATGATGACGTTGAAGTGGTGCTAAAGCCAACAAGCGATCTCTGATTTGTGAGAGTTTTTGTCCTGTTTGATCAATAGTCCGCTCGAACCAGCGTTCGACTTGTTTATCGGTTTGTGAATAGGTGAGCATAGACATAGAAGTTACACCTATCCCCTCAATCTGGGCTGCTAGTTGAGCTTCTCTACGTCTTGCGACTTGAGTTTTAATTTCGGCTTCTCTACCGAGATCAGAGGGTTGATAAAAAACTCGTCCTTGCAAACCAGTGGGAAGATATTGTTGCTCTACCCAATGATCGCGGTAGGCATGGGGATAGAGATAATTAGCACCATGACCCATTGCTTTTTGATCTCGGTTGGCATCTTTAAGGTGATTGGGAATATCGTTGTGTAATTCCTCTTCTACTGCTCCCAAGGCATCGAAGAAGCCCATAACACTATTGGATTTGGGGGCAGTAGCTAGATATAAGGTGGCTTGAGCTATCATGTATCTTCCTTCGGGCATCCCTACTCGGTCAAAGGCTTGAGCGCAGCTATTAGTTATGACAAGAGCATTGGGGTCTGCCAATCCCACATCTTCACTAGCCAAAATTAACAAGCGACGGAGAATAAAACGAGGGTCTTCTCCAGCATAAATCATCTTAGCTAACCAATATAGAGCAGCATCGGGGTCAGAACCCCGAATACTTTTGATAAAGGCACTGATAGTATCAAAATGACTCTCTCCTTGTTTATCATAGAGGACGGCTCGTTGTTGAATCGATTCTTCAGCTACAGCTAGATCGATGTGAATTATTCGAGCTTCATTAGGAGGAGTAGTTTCTACTGCTAGTTCTAGGGCATTGAGTAAGGATCTCGCATCGCCATTGGCAACGTTAGTTAAATGTGTAATCGCTTCTGCTTCTATGTGAACGGCTGATTGGCCATAACCGCGCTCACTGTCGGCTAAAGCTTGGCTGATTACTTGAGCTAAATCTTCGGGGGTTAATGGTTTTAGCTGAAACAGACGGGAACGACTGACTAAAGCTTTATTAACCTCAAAATAGGGATTTTCTGTTGTGGCTCCTATTAAGATGATTGTCCCATTTTCAACCCAAGGGAGTAGTGCATCTTGTTGGGATTTATTGAAACGATGGACTTCATCAACAAAGAGAATGGTTTTTTGTTGGTAGTATTTCCCTTGCTCGGTAGCTGTAGAAATGGCTTCACGGATATCCTTGATTCCAGCTAAGACCGCATTGATGGCCATAAAATGAGCGTGGGTCGTTTGAGCGATAATGCGAGCCAAAGTAGTTTTGCCTGTTCCCGGGGGTCCAAAGAAAATTAGTGAGGATAATTGATCCCCAACAATGGCACGACGAAGTAAGCGTCCCGCACCAATAATATGGTTTTGTCCGACAAATTCATCTAGAGTACGAGGGCGCATTCGCTCCGCTAGGGGGGCTTGCTCTCTAACTTTCTGTTGATAGCTTTGCTCAAATAAGTCCATCTATTTTGGTTTTTCAGACATATGAAGGGTTCTTTGCCCAAGAATAGGCTTGAGTACAATTATTCTAAATTTGAATTATTTGTGTCATAATTAAAATTGAATTTTACTATTGCAATGGTTAATTTTAGGGTTCGTGTACTATGATATCTAAGTTTTAACTATGTCATGAATGATTACGAGAAATATGAAGCTGATTGTGAAAAGATAAGAACAGCTAATCAGAAGTTATTAACGGATTTTGAAAGCTGGTTAAAATCATCAGGTTTATCACAAAAAACTATCAAGAATCATCTTTCTAATGTCGATTTTTATATCAATGAATATTTACTTTATGAAGATGCAGTACAAGCCAAAGACGGTGTTCATAGTATCAGTGAGTTTTTAGGTTATTGGTTTATCAAAAAGGCAACATGGTCAAGTAAATCAAGTATCAAAGCTAATGCAGCTAGTCTCAAAAAGTTTTATAGTTTCTTGCTGGAAAAAGGTTTAATAGATGAAGATGATTTAAACGAACTTTTTGAAACAATTAAAGAGGAAATGAGTGAATGGCTCGAAACAGTGGAACGATACGATGACCCATCAATTGAAGATATGTCGGATGTTTGGGGATTGTAATGAGTTAATAATATAGTAAAAAAGATTAAGGTTGAATTGGATTCATCCAATTTTCAAGCCAATGAAAAGCTCTCGATGAAAGTAACGTTAAAGCTAAGTAAATCAGAGCGACAGCAGCGTAAATTTCAAAAGCACGATAATTTGTCGCAACAATTAACTGTCCTTGGCGAAATAACTCCTCAAAACCAATCACTGCCACCAAGCTGGTATCCTTGAGTATAGTGATAAATTCATTACCTAGAGGCGGTAGCATACGGCGGAAAGCTTGGGGGAAAATAACAAGAGTCATCGTTTGTAATGAATTCATACCCAAAGACCTGGATGCTTCCCATTGTCCCTTATCAATCGACTTAATACCTCCTCGCACAATCTCTGCTAAATAGGCAGAAGCATTGAGACTAAGAGCAGTAACCGCAGCAGGAAGACGCTCCAAGTTAAAGTTAAGACCTAACCTGCATTATTCATGAGAGAATTAAGAACAAGCATGAAAGCCTTATGC
>NZ_JARVCN010000320.1:0-3692 GCF_038442745.1 Crocosphaera sp. Alani8 | reverse complement strand
TGTTTGGCCTAAGTTTTCGCAGCGAGTGACCCCTGGCTTTTTGAGAAGATACCTTAACCCATCTTTAGGGAACTTTCAAAGCTAGTAATTGATTTTCAGGTAAAAAGCTACGGAACTTACCATGATCAGCAAATATAGCCACTAACTGTAACCAAGCATCCGGTTCCCGGTGTAGATCACTCCAAGGAACGGCAATTTCTAAACATTGATTAAAAGCTACCTGAATGCGGTGATTTTTCGGATGCCAGTCGTTGCTATGCCAAGCTTGTTGTAACCAAGCTGACTGAGAAACCAAATTAATACCCACATGATGATGGAAAGTGTAATTAACCGGCGCTTCGTCTGGAACATCCGCCAAAGGAACTGAACTGGTAAATACCTCAGTATCGGCGTAATACCAGAGTAAATGTAACTCATTGGGTAAATCTCGGCCAGGTTGCGATCCCATTTTCACATCAAACCGTAGATAAAAATTAAGATGATCCGTACCGTAATAAATACGCTGTACCGTACTTGCTTTGTGCATTGTTCCGGTAGATCCACCGATTTCGATGCGTCCAGCCTTTTCCCAGTCTTGTTCGTCGACATAACCATCGATCACCGGTTGAATAAAGCTTTCCGGAGAGCGATCGCCTTTCTTGGTATGGTCGTCTAAAGGTTTATAGAGATTATCAGGAATGGGTTCACCGAGCGCGGAATAAACCCCCCGTAAATGTTCGCGGTACAGTTCATCAAACAAAGCTCCATGACTAGAAGAATGACCTTCCCCAAACCACCAACACCAGTCCGATCCCTCGGCCGCGTATAAAGCTTCCCAAGCTTCGGGGTTACTTTGTTCGGTGGCTTCAGGATGTTTCGCCATCATGTCCCGAGCCTCCGTTAATAGGTCCCAAGCCTTATTTTTCACGGGATCACCGATCCAAGTGCTGAAGCTACCATCTACCCAGGAACCGCTATGTAACTTATGAGCGGGAATTTCTGCTTTCGGGGGAAACTTCTCAATAAACTCAGAAACCGTCACCAATTCTATATCATCAACCTCGCTTAACTGAGAATATAATGCTCTGAGGAAATGTAAGCCATCATCGGGATAGTATTCCCAACAATTTTCCCCATCTAAGGCAATGGTAACTAACCAAGGATCTTCGAGGGTGGTTACTTCGCTTTCTTGACGTTCTACCAAAGAACGAGAAATGGCCTGTAAATGTCCCAGAAAATCAGAGGCAGCCTGACGGGGTTCCATGCCACTATAACTAAAACCGATTAAATCTGATAAACGGTGATCACGGAAAACAATCGCTAAATCTCCGTATTCTGTTTCCAGACGATAGGGAAGATACATTCTGTGGGGATCGCAAACGTTCCCTGTTTCGTCGCGATAAAAATAATGTTCCACACTCCAGCCCAAAACCGATTCATCAGAACACAACCAGTTAAATTTTTCTTGGGCAACGTAGGGTAAAATAGCAGGGCTAACAGACTGTTCGGAAGGCCAGAGTCCTTTCGGTTGACAACCAAAGCGATCGACGTACATCTGTTTGGCTTTACGGAGATGACAGGGAATATCTTGGGGGTATTGGAAACGTTTTTCTGGTAAACCCATCTCAGGAATAGCTACTTGTCCCGAGTCTGTATCCGCAAGCAAAGGGAGAATGGGGTGAGTGTAGGGGGTTGTCATCAGTTCTAACTGCCCCGAATCCTGCATTTTTTTGTGTTGGGGGATGATTTTGCCGATAATTTCCCGATGTTTAGCAATAATTTTCTTACGATCTTCTAAAGAAAAGCCTTTTCCTTGTTCAAACCAGGCCGCAATTTCAGGATCTTTTTCCCTGAAAATAGGGTCAATCCAAGCAAGGTTATGCCACGCTAAAAGGTCACTATAATCATGGACTGTCCAGTTTTCAAAACACCATTCTCGACCTTTATCGTGCTTTTGCATATTCAACTCAGAATAGCGATAATAGGGATCGATTAAGGTGCGATGGTGAGCATCAAAAAAATGGTCAAAAATGAATCCTTTATCTTCGTCTGTTAAATCGATCGCAGAGGTTAAAGTTAAGGCCATATAGCGATCGAGTGCCTTTCCTCGGCTATAATCTTCCAACTGTAGAATTAAAGAAGGCACCAAGTTAACTGTTTGATGTAGCTTCGGAAATTCCTCTAAAACAAGAATTAGGTCTAAATAATCTTTCACGCCATGGAGACGCGCCCAAGGCATACGGTACTGTCCATTGGGATCATCAATTGCTTCACGGGATTTATATAAGGGTTGGTGTTGATGCCAAATAAATGCAAGGTATAGAGGATGAGCCATTATAATTTTTATTCTCTGTGGTTGTGATGAGTAATAGCAAAGGCAAGTGATTATTGAAGGTATATTTACTTACGAGAGGAGAACTAACCTTGTTTAAACACCCAGACCTCAACTGCCATACCTTCTAGATTACCCTGAAACCTCCCCTTATTTATGGGAGAATACTGATAACCTGAGTTCGGTGTTAGGAGTTGAATCTTTTGTTACGAGATCATAGGTGTTTGAGACTACTGATTTTCGCAAGTTCTGTATAAATTTACTTATGTTCAACTGAGGTTGACACTATTGCCCACACCATAATGAATGATAAATGTCAATCAAACTAATCACATAACTTTAGTGAGTTTTTTGGTTGAGCCTGAGTGCGATCGCTTCAACAATTAATGAAAGTTTGAGGGATTACAAACAGAGACACAACGATTAGTTAACTAGCTTGAGAAGCTATCATGATTTTTAATTAACGTCAATAGAAAAAATCACCCGACCCAGATGATTTTTTTCCTTGAGTTAATCAGCAATTACACCAATAATTGGCTGAAGTTAAGTCAATTTAAGTTAGTAACATGGTGAGGAATCAAAAAGCATTTGACACATTCGGCTATGTATCTGAAGCAACCATAATGATGGATGACAGTCTCTATAAATATTTTGTAGAACTGATAGAAACAAGACCTAGTCGCCAGGTATTAGAAAAAATAAGACTGCTATTAGTGGAAACTAAAAACTACCCTGATGCCGAAGTTTTAGGAATGGTTAAGCATTTAGTTTACTCCCCAACAGCAAAAGTAAATTGTTTATCATTTTTTAATCGTCTCTGTCAAATTTGTATAGCTCATTGGATAGTTAGGGAAGAAACTAAGTCCGTAGTTTTTGATTTATTAGATTTATTCAAAAAACTCAATATTTATCAGATACAACAACAAGACTTTATCGCAAGATGGCAAGAAGAGAGTCAAAACTTTTCTCAGACCACTGAATACTTAAAATTAGTAAGATTGATTCGTATCACTAATCCAGGTCAATCTTCTGCTGCTGTCAAACCAAAATTTTTAGGAGATTTATTAGGGCGTTATCCCTTTTTATATAAAGATTGTTTGCTGAATAGTCATAGTGTTCAAAAGTATATTGATTTTTCAGCTAGTTTTAGGCGACATCAACAAAGGTCTTTGAATAAAAAATTAATAAAATCAATTGTACTGCAAAAACAAAAAATTGAAGTTGCTCGCCTGCGAACCTTAACAACTAAAGTACCACAACCAATTGAAACCGTACCCAATCCTACTTTATTAAATAATCGAGTTTTTAACGTAGCAGTAGAAACCTTTAGTGACGACTCCCGACACTGAACGGAGTACCGTTACAGTGCGGGCTTCTCCAA
>NZ_JARVCN010000319.1:0-3694 GCF_038442745.1 Crocosphaera sp. Alani8 | reverse complement strand
AAGAGTTTTAGCCATCGTTCCTCATATCAACTTTTCTTGGTGCAAGATGTGAGTCATCCTCACAAGGACAAGGCAAAACATCGCCAACCCTTGCAGACATAGTTAACCAGCATCAAGTCATTAAATTAGCGGAACTAAAAAAAGAAATTGAACTGGTCAAAGAGATTCAGACCCGCTTACATAGTTTAAATCTCTATAGTTATACTCCTAGTGATCCTGATGGACTTTGGGGACCGAGAACTGAACAAGGAATTGAAGAATTTTGTCAGTCTGTTCACCTTAATTGTATGGAAACGGGTTTATTTGGTGCGTCTTTTGCAGAAGCTTTATTAAAGGCAAAATCCGTTAATGAACCAGGTGCCTACGGAGTTCCTTTATGGTGGCATGGCGGCAATAAAGTGCAAGTAGCTCAAGCCGTTGCTAAAGAATCTCATAACCAAGGAATTAGCGACAGAAATCAGATTTGTTATATCATGGCAACCATTCAACATGAGACGGCTGATACATTTCGTCCCATTGCAGAATATGGTGGTTCTCATCGTCGCTATGCACCTTATTACGGACGGGGATATGTGCAACTCACCTGGAAATATAACTATGAAAAATATGGCAAGATGCTTCATCTTGATTTAGTGACTCATCCTGATGAAGTAATGCAGCCGGATGTTTCCCTTTTTATAATTGTTAATGGCATGAAAAATGGGGTTTTTACAGGTAAAAAACTCAGTGATTACATTGAAGGAAATAGAGTTGGATTTGTGGATGCTAGACGCATTATTAATGGGTTGGATCGGGCAGAATTAATTGCTAGTTATGCAAGAGAATGGCAAAAGACAACCTTGTTTTAGGTTCTGATTAGCAAATATTTTAGAAACTCTAATTATTATCATGCTACGTAGATTTTATTTAATCTTTACCAACAAATTAAGTAATAATTAATCGTGAAAAACCAAATTTTCAAAAAATCTTGCAATATGCAAAACGTTCGCAACTCTCCTACTTAATGAGCGATTTAGGATTATATTTGAGCCAAAGTATTGATTGGTTATCTCCTAATCTAACAGTTAATTTACAGATTAAAAATTTCCCTAAATCTCAAATTAATACCATCATTAAAGTTGATGAGAATAATCAATGTCAATGGATTGCTATTCGTGGCACAGATAACCTAGAAAACTGGATACTTGACTTTGATTACATTGAACATCGATTTGATACACGAGAACCGAATAAAGATCCTTTAATTATGAACTTTCATTCAGGATTTTATAAAGGAACAATTGGTATTTATGAGGATATTATAAGCAACCAAAACCTTAGCCCTTCTTATGCAACTCATATTACAGGACATAGTTTAGGGGGAGCAGTTGCCGCTATTCTCATGATTTTACTATATCATGATGGCTATTCTATTGATCAATGTGTAACCTTTGGACAACCTAAAGTAACTGATGCAAAAGGGGCAAAAAGATGTGAAGATTTACCATTACTTAGAATTATCGATGAAAAAGATATTGTCCCCTCTTTACCCCCTAATACTTTATTGAATTTAACCAAAGGGAAATACGAACACTTTGCCTCAGAAATCATTCTACATTCTGGTTATTACGACTATCATCTACACCATCAAGCCTTTCGGGCAACGGATAGTTTCTGGTCGCATTTGTGGCAAGCGATCTCCCTTGATGATGTAAGCTCTTTTCCAAGTAATATTGAAGATCATTATATGAGTAATTATCTTTTGAACCTCTTAAGTAATATGGAAAATTCTGATTTTCAACTAAAAAGTATTCTCGAAAAATAGGACATCTAATGTTAATTTTTATTATCAATAACTCTATTTTAAAAATGGGTGTTTAAAGGGGATTTGATATTAGTAAAATTTTAAGAATTCAGGAATAGGAATTGGGAACTAGAAAAATGACGAAAGAAACTAACGACGAGATCATCTATGATGATATCCAACAAATCTTAATTAATATCTGTCGAGATGCTTCTCCAGAGGTAGAAGAAGAAGTTATGTATCTTGTCGAAACAATTGAGCGCATTAGATTTTTAGATAGGCAAAAAAAAATCAACATCACGTATTTGCTAAATGATCTTAAGCTGTTAAGCATTTAAATTTCCAGAGCGATCTAGGCCAGTCAAGGGGTTTAGCTTTCAAAATGCGCGGTTTAAATGCTTAACAGCTTAGTATTTTAGATGAAATAGATACGGCTTTGAAGTTCGCTGAAACAATGACATGGAAAGGAAAACATCCTGTGGTCAAATTAATTACGGAAACTTATGAAAAAGCGATGTCAGAAATTGAGAAACAAATTCAAGGCTTAAGCAACTCCACAAATGAAAATTTCCCAGATTTAGGCCGATGGTTCATTGATATTTATTATCATCCTGTCTAAGTTTTAATTCAGAGCGGTAATTTTAAAAAGTCAATTAACTTTAAATCTATTTGACTAAAAAAAAATGAGAATAGATGAGTTTGCTATGTTTATTTTACTGTTTAGCTGAATTTAATTAATTCTCTTTAGCCCTTGTTTTTTTAAAATTAGTCCTTTTTTGCTAAAGCTCTTTTTTCTTTTCATTTGGAATAATTTATTCTCTGGAAGTACCTAGATGAAATTTTTGGACAGTCCATGCTTTCCAAACGAAAAGCCGTGTTTGCTGGCTCTCTTGACGACATGAAAACTGCATGAAAAAACTTAAAGCTTGTAGCCTAATTTGCATCAGCCTAGCTAGATTCGTCTGTAACCTTGAGATAGTGGATTTTATAGTCCTTATTCAGTTAATCCTAATTAGGTAAGACAAAAATGACTCTCCTAAGATAAGGTTTGATTCAGATACTGTTTGATAATTACTATCTCAAGCCGATGAGGCAAAACATCATTTAGACTAGAGCCAAAATATCATGATGAGTTTGATTAAAGAAACGCCTTCTGGAAATAGAAGGAAGAGAATTCAGAGCTTTTTTGTCAGATTTTAAGGAAACTTTTTTGTCTTCAATCTTCTTAATAACCTTAGCCGGACATAGCCTTTCTTTTTGGTTGAGGAAATTCCCACTATGCACCAATAAACCCTTAATTATTTGAGTATGTTGAGAGACTAAAAACCCATCAAATTTTCCTAGCAAACCGTCTAATGCTTGTACTCGAACATCATCACTTATTGCTAATTCTCCAGGGAGCAGATTTTCTTTTTCCACTATCATATAAGGCATCACTTGTTCTGGGAATGGATATGACCATGACATTAAGACATCACTCGCATAGTTAATATTGTTCCAGGGCCCATAAACCATTTCTTGTTCCCAATATTCATTTTTAATAGAGTAAGTCTCGCAATAGGGTTTCATTCCCATCAAATCTTTTTGAGTACAATTAATATTGATGAATTGGGGTGTTGTTGAGCTAATATAATCGATTGGGACTAAATATTTCTCAAATCCAAATAACCCTGAGAGTTCAACAACTATGTAACTGACAACCATGGTTTTTGGCTTGACTATTATACGCCTCAATTGGCCTATATGTCCTTCTTCACCCATTACTTGAGCCTTGAAAGTTAGCTCAAAAAGGGAATCTTCCTGTTTTTCTTGGGGCTCATTGATTGGTTTTGGAGTTAATGTATTTGTTTTCACAGTTTTATCGTATCTTCTCAAAAAGCCAGGGGTCACTCGCTGCGAAAACTTAGGCCA
>NZ_JARVCN010000318.1:0-3698 GCF_038442745.1 Crocosphaera sp. Alani8 | reverse complement strand
TACTTCAACACGCTATTATCTCAATAGTTTTATCAGTAATGCAGAGAAATTAGCGCACCGCGAAGCGGATCTCTGATACTGTTGGCGACAGGGCAAACGCATCAAAAATGTGATCAGAATTGAGTTATAATGTGTTTAAGATTTCAAATTACCAGGTAATTTGAAAAACCTACCTAAAAGCTTCTACCAAAAGAAAACAGTCTGCTTAATAAAACCATTTAGAAAAAAAATGAGCAACATAATTGCTAATCTCAAACCAAGATTATTTTGAGAATCTATTTAGCCATTATTATTAGGCGATCGCTACTATCAGATCCCCAAAACTTTGGCTAAATATTTATTATCCCAAGCCGCTTTGAGTCGTTTATTCTTCACCCCTATCTTAGCAGTTTTCTCTTGAGATAAAAGATTAAGAGATATCTGACGTAATCGGGCTAAATTCTCAGGGGCGTTATCTTTATGCACGGGACAATCATCTTCATTGAAAGCTACGTCCAAGACCCAATGAAGGTTATTTTCAATACTCCAATGGCTACGAACAGCGATCGCTAATTTCTCTGCATTACTGATAAAACTATTGAGATAATAGCGTGTTGAAGTAGTTGTTTTATCTCCAATACGTCGCACTGATTCAACAATACCAATACTCTGAAGTCCTGCCCATTTATCAGTATTTCGAGTCATAATTGAAGCAGAAAATGTCCAATAACGACGGGTTTCAATGCGACCATGACCCTTCTCAACCGTTCGATAAAAGCTATGTTCAATTCCAATCCATTCGTTTTTTTGGGCATTATTAAATACTTTTTGAACTTCTTGAAATAAACCTCTTTGATTGCCTTTAAGAGCTAAACAATAATCGGCCCCTTTGGAGTGAAGCAATTGGGCAATATCTGTTTGAGTTCCCATCGCATCAATGGTTACTAAACAGCCATTAAGCTCTAACACTTTGATGAGGTGAGGAATGGCAGTAATCTCATTCGTTCGTTCATGAACTTTTTGTTGTGCAAGGACTAATCTTTGTTTAGATGCCCAAGCATTGACTAAGTGAATCGCTTTTTTTCCTTCTGTTTTACTAACTGAATGCTTTACTGTTTTTCCATCAATATTGATCACTTCTCCTGGCATCAATTCCGTGATTGAACTAACCCAATCTCGAAAACACTGCTCAAATTCATTCGGGTCAATTCGAGCGAACACTCGTGCAAAGGTATCGTGAGATGGGATTCCGTTCTTTAATTCCAAAAACTGCTTTAACCATTCATATTTTGAGTTTCCATAAGTTTCCATAGCCACAAAGGTATCAGCACCACAAATCATGGCACACAGAGCGATAACAATAATATCAATCAGCTTGTGGTCTTTGGTTCTCTCAACTCTTGGGTCAGTCAATTGTTCAAAATGGTCGATAAGCGTTATTTTCGGTCTTAATTTCATTCTATCTTACCAACAAGGGCTTTTTCTCATTATCTCTCATCTATAAGTATTTGTTAAAAGACAGAGTTTTATAGCTAATCAGCTTCTTAGGTTGAAATGAAGAGAGAAAGCCGATAAATTTGAAATTAGAATTCTAATTTCAAATTCTGACCTTATTATACCCTAATTTTGCTCATATTTTAGATGCGTTTGCCCTGTAGTGCATGGCTGCATCTGCTTTCCCTGGTGTGGGTTCATGTCCATTGATGACTTTTATGAAGGCAAAATCTTTCACTTGAGGGGGACAATAATAGAATACTGCGATCGCATCATAAACGGCTCTTAACCTTTGAGGATTTACGGTTGTTTCTTCGTTTAAACGAGACAACGTGGGAACAATTCCGCTAAAATTCGCTTCTACTTGCAATCGCAGATTGTTTTTATAAACTTCTAGTTCTAAATCGTTTAATTTGTCTGCTTTAAAGGTATTTCTTAGAATATTATACCCTTTTAGTACCGTATCCGCTTCTATCAAGGTGGGCATCTCATAAGCTCTCTTTTTGCCTCTAGTCTTTGCTTGTCCCTGGCTTAAAATGACGGTATACGGGGATGAGTCTGTTAGAACTGCATCTCTAAGGATTTCCCCTGGTCTTAGCCCCACTAATAACGCTAAGGATGCCCCTATATCGGCATAACTAGCAAATCCTTCTTTTTCGTATTGAGCGATCGCACTTTCTAATAACTCTCGGCCCCTGTTCACGATCAAGTCTGGTTCTTCTATGGTAACCACATTATGCTGTTTCCAATCTAATGCTTCTCGTTGCAGGCCTAAGTTCAAGGCTTTTATGTCATTAGGGGTATCTATCAAGGTACAGGCAAAATGTTCTTTTTCTCCCTTGGTTGGGTGTTTTATGCTGTTAAAGGGAGTTAATTTGCCTTTAAAGTAAATTCTTACCGCTTTGTGTAGGTAGGTGTAGTAATTCTTCACGCTAGTTGGTTTTACTTTCTTTAAAAACTTTTCTGTTATTTCCTTATTGAGTTCGGCGATCGCAGTCTCATCCTCTTTCGTCATCCCTTCTAACCGAGACAGGGTGTCATCAATGATTTCTATCACCCATTTTGACGGTGGTTTACCTTGCCCCCATTCTTTTAACCAATGTGATAACATTCCCTACAATACCCTTGTTGTCAGTTATAACTGTAGCTTACAATAAGGATATTGTCTGTGTCAACAATCTAGTTAAAGTGAATTTAAACAACATCATCAACTTCACCAATTGCCAATTGGGAAAATATCTAATTTATTCAGGAAAATTAAAGTATAATTTAGATTATCTAAGTTAATCTATAATTCTTATTAAAAGTGATTGATAAAAAGAAGGTTATGGAAGGGAGTGCCGTCTATACTCCACAGCTTTTATCTCTCTACAATTTTGGAGTCTTGCAATTGTCTAACTCCTATATTTGGAGGTGTCCTACATCCCGTCTTCTCTCACAATATAATCAATTCGTCACTGCTAATCATCTAGATGTGGGGGTAGGAACAGGCTATTTTTTAGCTCATTGTCAATTCCCAACTAATCAACCGAGAATTGCTTTAATGGATTTGAATACTAATAGCTTAAATTACGCTGCCCAAAAAATCGCTCCTTATCAACCAGAGGTTTATCAACAAGATGTATTTGACCCTATAACTACAAACATAGAGCCTTTTGAGTCTATTAGTCTTAATTATCTATTTCATTGCTTACCAGGAACTATCTTAGAAAAAGAGATCGTAATCAAAAATCTAAAAACAATTCTCAAAGATAAAGGGAGAATTTTTGGCTCAACAATCCTAGCTCATGGTGGAGAAAAAAATCCCATGGCTGAAATGTTGATGAATTTTTATAATAGTAAAGGCATCTTTCATAATAACAATGATACATTGGAAGGGTTAGAAGAAATTCTTAAGCGTCATTTTTCTCAGGTTTCAGTGAAAGTTCATGGATGTGTAGCAATATTCTTGGCAGAAAACTAAAACCAGCAATCAGAAAATGGCGATCCCAATATTCTCCAATCCATCAAAGCCACTTCACAATTTTGGTATTATTTTCAAAGGGCAATCTCCCTATTTTCCACTCTTAATTTACACAACATGGCTGAAGATGCTCAAGTCAAACGAAGGCAGAAGACCCTGCGCTACAAGGACAGAGGGCAGAAGTTCACTGGTTTGGTAGGGGCTTATACCCCAGGGCAAACGCATCTAAAATATGAGCAAAATTAGGGTATAATAAGGTCAG
>NZ_JARVCN010000317.1:0-29309 GCF_038442745.1 Crocosphaera sp. Alani8 | reverse complement strand
TCTTTGTCCCCTAACTTTCGGCGAGTCCCCCCAGACTTTTTGAGAAGCTTCGGTACATTTAAGAAATACCGTATCAAGTTATGGTAATTTTGATGAATGCTTGCTAGACTTCTTGTTTTTTTTGCTAGAAGCTTTTGTGTGGAGACCTGATTATTTACCGTTGAATGGATTTGGTTTGCCTCAAGTTGATTTTGATGCACCTCGGTTGTTAGCTTTTGCTTTTTTGTTTGAGATAGATGAATTTTTAGATAAGAAGACTGCTGGTAATTTTGTACGATGGATGGACGATATTGATTTTGGCGTAAATACCATTGAAGAAGGAAAAAGAATTTTGAGAGGACTAGATGAAATCCTTTTAACCAGAGGACTTCGTTTAAATATGGGTAAAACTAAAATTTTGTCTTCTGAAGATGCAAGAAAATACTTTTTACCTGATGAAAATCGCTATTTAACTATAATTAATAAAAGATTAGATAAGCCAGTAAAATTAAATAAAAGTATTGAAGATGAGAAAAAGAAGATAAGATCGAGATTTAAAAAGTTTCTCAAAAAAGATAAATTTGGTCGTTGGGAAAAAGTGTATGCGCGATATTTTACTACTTGTAGCAAAACACAAGACAGGTTTTTAGAAAAATATGTTCCACTTTTGCTAAACAATAGCCCAGATTTGAGAAATAATATTTATCGCTATTACAGTAATTTGGGTTTTAATCAAACAAGATATAATCACTTAGTGAATTTTTTTGAAAGCGATCATTGTTCAGACGATAGTTCTATCTTTGCCGTCGCTAAAGTTTTTGTAGATTGGAAAATAAAGGCTGGAAAGATAAGAAGAAATAATTTTGTCAATTTAGCTTTCAATACAGCAAATAGATCTTTAGCCAATTTTAGTGCAAGTCTATGGTTATTAGCAAAATACAGTTCTAGCGAAGAATTATCTAATTTTATTGACAATCATGTTTCTACGTGGCAACATTCTAGATTTTTATCGAGACAAGTTGCAGCTATATTACCTAAAATCAGAGACAGCAAAGTAGATTATCTAAAAAAAGTATTTACGGATTCCGGAAGAATTGATTCTTTAAGAATTATTAATAATTTGGATCTCATAAGAAACACTTCTCCAATATCCAGTAATATTAATTGCTATTTAGAGCATGGAACAGGAACAGTAAAAGTTTATCCGTTAACTAAATTTTTAATTGTCATTGACATTTTAAATAATACTAACTTAAATTCTTCAGCTAGAATTGAATTGCGAGATAGAGTTACCAAAAGGATTAATGACCCCTTGTACCTTCAAGAGATTAATTCACTTAAAATATTATAAACTAAGTTCATTGCTTATTTACAGCACTTTGCGAGTTATTAAAGTACATTTTACACCTGCCTCCTGCCTTCTGCCTCCTGCCTCAAGCATTAACTTCTTGTACAAGACTAAGTCGAAAACTGATGTAGTAATCGAATTCAATCATTAATTAAAATAGCGTTCAACCTAACTTTCAAAAGCTATTCCTTAAAGCAATCGCACTTGTTTATATCATATAAAAAAATTTACTTTAGCTAATTAATAGTCCACCCCAAGCAAGAAATAAAGAAAAAAACATCGCAGCGATCGCCTGTTTTCCTAATAGCAATAAGGCAAATCGAGAAGATTTTTCCTGCATAATGGTTAACAGAGTAACTAAACAAGGTAGTAATACTCCTGCCAGATAAACCCCAGTCAACACTTGCAATGGGGTCAACATAGCCAAGGTTTCTGGTTCGGCAAACAGCAACAATCCGTCTTTGCGAATAGAAGCTAAAACAATGGGCAATGAGGCTTCAGGGGGTAGATTAAACCATCCCATGAAAGGATTGATAATATTGGCTAAAGTTGCAATCACTCCTAACCAATTCAACACAGAAGCAATAATCGTAATAATTAAAAAGATGGGAATCGCATTGAACAAAAATTGCTTAATGGTTGCCTTAGCTTCGCGCCAAATAACCGACCAACGGGGAAATTCTAAAAATGCTCTTCCTTCAATTACCAGGGAATTTTGAGGCGATTTTGCTGTAGAAGAAGAAATGATGCAAGTATATATTAGAGTAGTTGCTGTTAGGTAAAGTAAGTAAGGAATCACCAAATAAGTTAACTTTGCAGCACTAAACACCCCTAAAGTTGCGCCAAACTGATAAGAACAAGCCGAACCAAAAGCGATCGCTGAAATACAAGTTCCTCTAGAACAACTAGAACAACCACGAGTGTTAATTACTGCAGGAACATTACAGCCAAATCCCATAATTACTCGCACTAAATCCCTTCCCGATAACCCTAACGGACGCAGTAAAGGATCGAGGGTAATCGTAATCCGTTCTACCAAACCACTCGCTTTATACGCGCCCAAGAATAAGGCATAAAGAACTACCGTTGGCATTGCCCAAATAAACAGCAACGGCCCCATAGTTACCAGTCCATACTGCCCTATGAGTATCTCTCTTAACCAGATCGGGAGTTGGGATAAAGGTTCAATAATTGAAGCGATTGCACCTTGCATTACAGGATCTACTAAAGTTGCAAAGGAGTTAGCCCCCCAAACAGCAATTATGGCAGGAATCAGTAATAAGGCGATCGCTACTAACCAGCCCAGTTTCGGATGTTCTAACAGCGTCGGTTGCGGTTGAATGTGCCAACCGGCCCTTTGAGGAATCCATTGTGGGGGGAAGGGATGAGGTTGTCGTAGAGCCTCTACAATAAAGTCTCGCTGTTTTGCTGTCAGGTAGCGAGCATCTACAGTTACAATGCTCAGGTTAGAGGTTTGGCTCCACTCTCGAACCACTTGTTGATTGTAGGTGGTGGTGGAGAGTTTATCCCAAAAAGTAATCACCACCATACCCCGTTTATCTGCTACCAAGGGTAATAAATCTGCCAAATCTCGATCTACCTCAGTTGCCTTGACTACTAATAGCACAGTGTCACTCTCTTGCAACTGTCTCAAAGCTTGCCTAGTAGTTACGGTGTCGGAACGATAAAGAATTCCAGGGGTATCAATAAAAGTATAGGCTTCAGATTCATAGGTTTCGCAAGCTATTGTAGAGCCACGAAAATTGTCACTATATGCAGACTTCCCCGTCAGAGAGGCAATTAGTTGGGACTTGCCTGTATTTTCTTTGCCAATGACAACAACAAAATCCTGCTCTATTTTTGAGGGTGTAAAAATATTCATTACTTTATCGTGTAAAGAATCCCCCTGCAAAGCACAGGCTTTGCCTGATCGCCCTGCGTTGGGGTAGTTCAATTTTTAACAAACACAATCGTTATCGCAGCAAGAAAGGTCCTCTAAAAACAAACCTTCTCGACGATATACTTCCAAGGGAGTGGTGTCGATTTCCAAACGTTCAGCGATCGCATTAACTACCACAGCAAATCGCTGTCGAAATTTGTAAATGAAACAAAAAATTAAATTGCCGTGACGTACCGAAGGTCCTACCACAAATAATCCTGGAGTTATGGTAGACTCATCTTCTTCAGTCAGGGCTGCATATCCATTTGACCAATCAAACATAGGAGCGATATGTTTTAAACTGGTGTCAAATCCTGTACAGAGAATCGGTGGTGTAGAACTAAACCACTTCTCATACTCACTCTCTACCACATATCCATTTTTTACAGCCCTGACTTCTTCGATCTCCTTTTCCCCAATTAGCTCCACTAGACCCATAGAATAAGCTATTTCTAGACGCATTATGCTATAAGGAGACAAGGAAATACTGGGGTCTGGATCTGAGTTTGACCAGCTACTGTTGCGGTCTATCAACTTTACTTTTTTCCCTAATGCTGCCAAATTTGAGGCTGCATCTACACCGCTTTCATAACCCCCGATAACCACCAATTCTTCCCCTTGAACCTCGGACCAAGAACGTAGTTGAGAATTATGAATACATAAATCTGCACCTGGAAAGGGATTTGAATGGGGATATTGAAATTCTCCTGCTGCCCAAATTACAAACTGCGATCGCAACTCACCTCTATTGGTTTGAATAACAAACCCCTTGCATTGAGGTAAGGCTTTAATTGTTTCTACATTAGTCTCTGTTTTTACGGGAAGTTCAAAATGCTCCGCCACAGTCTCTAAATAGAAAGCATACTCTTTCCCTGAAAGATGTTCCCGTCTAAATCTGAGGGCAGGAGAGGTATTCAAAACCACTGCGTTGAGATCTAATAATCCAAACCCGTGACTGGGAAATGATGGCGTAATCAAGCGCATTTCTTCGGGCCAACGACTAAAAGAAGCTCCCACCTGATGCCGTTCTAGAATAACAAAGTTTTCAATTCCTAAATCTTGTAAAACCACCCCACAGCCAATTCCAGCTGGACCGGCCCCGACAATTACAACATCAAATTTGGGATTCTTAGTATTCATCAAAAATTTTGGGAAATAAACTCCGCCCTTAAAAGACGGCTTGACATTATTTTTATTATAGTAAAAATATACCGAAGAATGAGGTCAACAGCAGACAACCTCCAGATGCTTTTATGACAACAATGATAATCATTATCACTTTAGCAGTTAATAAGCTAACATACAAAGAGAATCTATATCAACCGATAGAGTAAATTTACCTTTTGGTTGTTTTCTTGCCCACAAGTTGACTAGAGGAAAAATTATGCAAACAGTGGATAAAAAGTCAGGAAACAATGACACAATGGATGGAGGCAAACAGGGCTTACCTGTAACAGTTATTACCGGGTTTCTGGGAAGTGGAAAAACAACACTGCTTAACCATATCTTAACTAATCAAGAAGGAGTAAAAACAGCAGTTTTAGTGAACGAGTTTGGAGAAATTGGCATCGATAATGAGTTAATTATCAGCACTGAAGATAACATAGTCGAACTCAACAATGGCTGTGTTTGTTGCACAATCAATGAAGATTTGGTCGAAGCAGTTCATAAAGTTTTAAATCGTCCTGAGAAAGTAGATTATCTGATTGTTGAAACCACAGGATTAGCTGATCCGCTACCAGTTGCCTTAACATTTTTGGGAACAGACTTAAGAGAGACAACTCGTCTAGACTCTATTGTCACTATGGTAGATTGTTGTAATTTTAGTCTAGACTTATTCAAGTCTGAAGCAGCCCATAGTCAGATTAATTATGCAGATATTATTGTTTTAAATAAGACTGATTTAGTAGATAAAGAAAAGGTTGATTCTTTAGAAAATAGGATTAGAGATATTAAAAATTCTGCCAGAATTTTGCGCACGAAAAAATCTCAAGTTTCCTTACCTTTAATTCTGAGTGTGGGATTATTTGAATCTGATAAATATTTTGATCATCAAGAAGTTGAACATCACCATGATCACCACGATCATCACGATCATAATCACCATCACCATGATCACCATGATCACCACGATCACCATCATCATGATCACCATTCCCATCATCTAGAAAATGATGGTTTTACCTCCATTTCTTTTGAAAGCGATAAACCTTTTTCTATTCGGAAATTTCAATATTTTCTAGATAACCAACTCCCCTCTAATGTTTTTCGCGCTAAAGGTATTTTGTGGTTCGATGAAGTTAGCGATCGCCACATTTTTCATCTCAGTGGTAAGCGGTTTAGTTTAGAAGAGGATCAATGGAAAGGGACACCTAAAAATCAATTAGTTTTGATTGGACAAAATTTGGATAAGGATAAATTGTATCAACAGATCGAGCATTGTTTGTCTGTACAATCTTAAAATTCTCCAATACAGAAACAAAAGCAAACTAGTGTACTATTGCTTACTAAATTGGTACCTTGCCAACCTGAGTTCGATATAAGAGAATTCATAGAAAATCTCTCAGCTTCAGGAGTCTTAAACACCTATTATCTCGTCAAGAAAAATTTAACTCCCCTGCGAAGCAGCCCTCCGAACTCCTAACACCGAACTCAGGTTGCCTATTTTTTGTTTTACAAACATTATGACGTTCACTTGAATGTTTAAATAATTTATGCTAACATTCTAATATGAATTTGAATGAACGAATGAAGGAAGGTTAATCATGACTACAGCTACTATGACTCAAATGAAGTGCGCTTGCCCTTCTTGCCTCTGTATTGTTAATGTCAGTGATGCTGTCTCAAAAAATGGACAATATTACTGTTGTGATACCTGTGCCAATGAACAGCCCAACTGTGGAGGTTGCTCCTATGATGGATGCGGTTGTGGCACCTAATTCGATTACTTTGAGGGTTGATAACAGAAGTCAAAAATATAACTAATCTTATCTAAATTTACTAATAAATTGTGCCAGCATCATTTTATGAGTAAGTTAACTAGATCAGAATTAGCTAAACTGAAAGGCGTAAGCGTATCAACCCTAAGACGTTGGGAATCTGAAGGTAATACCAAATCCTCTTCTCAAACCCATCTTATCTTTTGGAAGAGGCAGAAGGCAGGAGGCAGAGGTGTAATCCAAGCGGATAAGCGGATTCTCACCGTCGAAGACGCGGCGGTAGCCACCCGCATCTTTAAGCGCACCTTCGAGGATTTCCAGCTTTTAGGCTATCAATTATAAAAGGGGGCATCTAAATCGGATAATGTAAGTATATATGTCTATTATCGCAAAAGCGCAACCTTTTTTCTGAGCTTTTAAAGATTAATTCCAGTCAGCTAAGGCAATTTTACCAATAGTTTTTCCTTGTTCGAGACGTTGATGAGCATCTCGTAAATTTTGGGCATTAATAGGTTTAATCACATCCTTGCAAGTGGTCATAATTAGACCATCTTCAATTAGTTGACTCAAGTGATTTAATAAACTACCTTGCTCTGCTATATCTGCGGTTTGATACATCGAACGAGTAAACATAAATTCCCAAACAAAGGCCGCACTCTTGCTTTTCAAGGTATCCATATTGAGTGGATGTTCGTTTTCTACAATAGAACAGATGGTGCCTTGGGGTTTAATGGCCCTAGTCATAGCTTGCCAGTGAACGTCGGTATTGCTCAAACAAAGAATATAATCCACATTCTGATAACCAATTTTCTCGATTTCTTGCGCTAAATTATTGCGATGATTTACCACTGCATCAGCACCGAGTTTTTCACACCAAGCAATAGTTTCTGAACGAGAGGCAGTAGCAATAACATTAAGTTTAGCTAACTTTTTGGCTAGTTGAATCGCAATAGAACCAACTCCTCCAGCACCATTAACAATTAAAATGGATTTACCTGCATCTGCTCCTTGTTTATCTATGTTTAGTCTTTCAAACAGAGCTTCCCAAGCGGTTATAGAAGTGAGAGGAAAAGCCGCTGCATGAGGAAAGTCTAAGTTTTTTGGTTTGTGACCAACAATGCGCGCATCCACTAACTGAAATTCACTGTAGCTACCAGAACGAGTAATGTCCCCTGCATAAATTACCTCGTCCCCAGGCTGAAATTCTGTTACATCTTCTCCCACTTCTGCAACCACACCGGCTGCGTCCCAACCAAGAATACGAGGTTCTGATTCCACCTTGTCTTTAGGTGCGCGAACTTTGGTATCTACTGGGTTAACAGAAATTGCTTTAACCTTCACCAGTAAATCCTTGCCTTTAGCTGTGGGTTTAGGAATTTCAACATCTAAAAGACTGTTTTCGTCTTCTATGGGTAAATATTTAGTTAAACCTACAGCTTTCATAGTTGTTACCTCCAAAATTTTGATTGATTTTTATATAGATAAAGACTCGTCATTAATAACACTACCAAAGTGTAATCATGTCGCCAATAACTAGCTTTTTCTGATTTAAAATATAATTAGTATTTAATGTAAATACAAAAAATAAAGATGATTGAATTAGATTTAGTTAAAATTCCCGAAGGAAATTCTATCATGTTTATCCTTGGGTAAATGAAGAACCAGAAGACTGGTTAACTCCTTAAGCATTTATTATCATCGACCTAGAGATTACAAGAGAAACTTACATAGCGTTTCTCGGACTCATGAGGTACACCTAACTTCTGCCTCCTGCCCCCTGCCTTCTGCCTCAAAGAGATAACTTCTGTACCTCACAAGTATGGGAACTGCTATAAGTAATTAGTCATATAAAAAAATTCAATTGTTGAACATTATCTGTAGTATAGTTGGGTAGAATCTCATCACAATCACTCATGAATTCTTTTGATTTTAGTCATTATTATACCTATCAGGAACTGGTGGATTATCTTCATCAGATAGCTTCAAATTATTCTCAAATAGTGGAATTAAAAGCTATTGGTGTTAGTTACGCCAAACGAGATATTTGGTTAGCTATCCTCACCAACAAAAACACCGGAAATTATCTGGAAAAACCTGGTTATTGGATTGATGGTAACACCCATGCTGGAGAGGTTACAGGGTCAGCTGTTGCCAGCTATATTATGTATCATATATGCAATGGGTACGGACAAGATGAAAAACTCACTCGTTTATTGGATAATTACACCGTCTATGTGTTGCCAAGGTTAGCTGTTGATGGAGCCGAAAAATACTTAACCACTCCCCATCGTTTGCGCTCCAGTATTCGTCCTTATCCCTACGACGATGAACAAGACGGACTCCATCGCCAAGATGTTAATGGTGATGGTTTAATTTTAGAGATGAGAATTAAAGATAAATGTGGAGCCTGGAAAATCTCAGAAAAAGATTCTCGCTTGATGGTACGTCGTGAACCAGAAGAATTTGGAGGGGAATACTATACTATCTTACCTGAAGGGGAAATACGCAATTATGACGGTTACTCTGTTAAATTAGCTCGTCCCGTAGAAGGAATGGACTTTAATCGCAACTATCCCCATCTTTGGGCCCCAGAAGCAACCCAAAAGGGAGCAGGTGATTTTCCTTTTTCGGAGCCGGAAACCCGCGCTGAAGCAGAATTTTGGCATAAAAATCGCAACATTAACGGATTTATTAGTTATCATACCTATTCGGCTGTAATTCTCCGTCCTTACAGCACCTATCCTGACGAAGATTTCCCAGTAGAAGATTTAGAAATTTATAAACTTTTAGGGGAGAAAGGGAAGACAATTACTGGTTATGAATGTGTTTCTGTTTATCATGATTTTCGTTACCATCCCAAAGAAGTAACTTATGGGGTAATGGATGACTATGGTTACGATCATTTTGGCTGGTTTGGCTTCACTATTGAGTTGTGGGATGCAGCCACAGAAGCGGGTATTAAAAAAGATCATTATGTAGAATGGAATCGTTGGCATCCTCCTGAAGATGAGTTGAAATTATTACAATGGAATGATGAAAACCTACAAGGAAAAGGGTTTATTTCCTGGCAGACTTTTGAGCATCCTCAATTGGGAAAACTAGAAATTGGTGGCTGGGATTATAAAAAAGTTTGGCAAAATGCTCCTATGAAATATTTACCAGACTTGTGCAAAAAACAGTGTGACTTTGCCATTAAACTTGCTTTAATGTGTCCCCGTTTAGCTATTTCTCGCACGGATGTAACTTATCTTGGAGGGGAAATTTATCGTCTTGTTCTAGAGGTAGAAAATCAGGGATTTTTGCCCACTTATACCAGTAAAAAAGCCTTAGAACGTAAAGCAGTTAGACCAATTGAAGTGGTTTTATCTTTACCTGATGGAGTAAGTTTAATTAGTGGAAACTTAGAACAGGAAATTGACCATTTAGAAGGGCGTTCTAATAAAGCATTAAGCTGGTTAGCGAAAGGAACAGATTACCGTCGTCATCTGGAATGGGTGGTGAAAAGTCCCAGAGAAACAACCTTGTCTGTAACTGTTTGTTCAGAACGAGCAGGGATGGTCAAAGATTGTTTTGTCTTAAAACAGATGGGATGAAATCTAGTGCAATTTATCGCTACACTGATAACGAAGATTTCTAGAACAAATTTCGGCATGATTGTGATTCACCATAATCCTGACTGTGGAACATCTCGGAACGTTCTCAGACTAATAGAAGCAGCCGGTTACAACCCGATTGTCATCGAATACTTAAAAGAGGGTTGGACAAAACCTCAATTATTAGCTCTGTTTGCCGCTGCTGATTTGACCCCTTCAACTGCTTTACGTCAAACTAAATCCCCTGCGGCTGAATTGGGTTTATTAGAGCCAAATGTCAAGGATGACGTTATCTTTGAGGCTATGCTAAAGTACCCTATTCTCGTTAACCGTCCCATCGTTTGCACTAAAAAAGGGATTAAACTTTGTCGTCCAAGTGAAGCTGTTTTGGAGCTTTTAGAACAATGGCCATCGCAACAGTTTGCTAAGGAAGATGGAGAATTGATTATTGATAGTAATGGAAAGCGTGTTATTTAAACCAAACTGCGATCGCAAATAAAGTAAAAAAAGCTCATTAGTTCGGAGTGATATCTTCAACTTTAGTAGGGAGCAGGGAAATATAATGTAAAAAATACATAGTATTTTGTATTTTTAGCATAAAGACACTGGAAATTAGGCTAAAAATATTGCAATATTTCTTTAGTTATTGAAAAAAATCTGAATGAAAATTTCTAATAGATTATTAAAACAACGATTGGTTGAGGAATTTGAGGTATTTAATGATTCCCTTAAGAAAAAACCTTGGTGGATAGAGATTCAAACCCAAAAACCTCAATGCACCTATTATTTTGGACCTTTTAATAGTGCAAGAGAAGCCCAAATACACCAACCAGGATACATAAAAGACTTATTGGAGGAAAAACCCCTAGGAGTTTCTGCGAAGCTAACACAAACTCAACCAACATTGTTAACTATTATTGAGGAGGAAATAAATGAGGATGAATTTAATCTCTGAAATGCTCAACGGATATGTTTTGAACAGTAGCATAACAGTGCGCTGATTCTATCTTAGTTGCTAAGGCAAATCTAGAATACTCTTTAAATAATTTATACTAAGAGTTATTAATCATAGTTCTTTACCAAAATTTCAGCAACTTTTCCTCTTTTGTTACCTTGGGAATTGATGGATCTAATAGCAGAAATTTGTATCTTTCTGTAATAATTATCGCTGTACAAATCACAAATAAAATCAGTGTAGGAATTGCTAAGTAAAACTTTACAGCCTTTTTGATGAAGTTTATCTATAACTTCTTTAAGTCTTTTCTGTTCTTCCCTATTAAATCCATTGACATCATAACTGGTAAAAGATGCTGTATCAGATATTGGATCATAAGGAGGATCTAGATAGATAAAATCCCCTTTTTTTGCTGAACTTAGAGGTTCTGAAAAGTCTTGATTCAGAATTTTTATGTCATTATCTCTTAAGTATTCGCTAACTGCTTTGATAACATTTTCATTTACTATGTCTGGATTTTTATATTTTCCAAAAGGCACGTTAAATTGTCCTTTGGAATTAACTCGGAAAAGTCCGTTATAACAGGTTTTATTTAAGTAGATGATTCTGGCAGCTTTCTCAACGTTAGAAAGTTTTTTATATTGATTAATTTTTCTGTCTAGTTCTCTTATTTTATAAAAATAATCTGATTCATTCTTATGTTTTTTAAGTTCAGCAATTAATTGATCAGGATTGTCTCTAATCACTTGATAACAATTAATTAGCTCCCCATTACTGTCATTAATAGTTCCATGGTTAGGTTGAATAGAAAATAAGACTGCTCCACCTCCAATAAATACTTCATAATATCTATTATATTTTCTTGGAATATGTTTTTTTATTTCAGGAAGTAATTGTCTTTGTTAGAGTCGAATGGGATATCACTATCCCAAACTCTCATTCAGAACCGAACGTGAAGGTTCCCCTTCATTCGGCTCCTCCTAGCTAGTTTGATTGCGTTCACGGCTACCATCGCTGGCAGTTTTCTTGTGGTGGCAATAGTTGTGCAGGAGTTGTTTGTTAGCCATATTGTTTTTCCCTCCTAAAACCTGGGGGATTATATGATCTATCTCCAAGTTATCTTCACTGGTAAAGTATTGATTGCACAAGGTACACTGGCCCTTTTGCTTTTTCATCAGCACTGTGACCTCTGTTTTTACTGTTGTATATTTAGAGAGTCGTTGTGTCCAGTACACCCAATCACCGTCATAGAGTGATTTTTGCCCTTTGAGTCTGACAACTCGTTTAATGGGGGTGTCTTTGTGTCTTCTGAGTTGTTTTCCATCTGGTGTGATGAATATCCATCCTAGACCTTTATCTACTCCCCAGTATTTGTTTACTGTGTGCTTTTTCCCTTGCATGGGCGCACGATAGTAACCCCATCTGAGGAGTTGATAGAATAGGATGTTGTCTATTCTCCCGAAGACTCTGGAGCTTACCACTGAGTCATAATAGTTACTCCATCCCCTAATTTTGGGGGTAAGTTTCTCTATTAGTTTTTCTTGTGGGGCATTGCGGTGTTGTCGGATTGTTTGTTTAAGGACTCTGATGTGGCGATTAATTGCCTCTTTTGATGGTTTAATCAGGGTTTTAAAGCCTAATTTGTTACCTCTCCTATCAGTTGCGCTATTTATGTCTTTAACTGGGTATTGCCTTACATTGAACCCTAGATAGTCGAATCCTGATTGGACTTTTCCATCACCTAGAGTATGGGCAATTCTTGTCTTAGAGTCTTTAAGTTTTAGACCCATAAGTTTCAACCAGTCATTGATTATCTCACGACATTCCTCTACCACTTTCTTGCTTTTATGTAAGATAACAAAGTCATCTGCGTATCTGTGAAATAGAGGGGGACTGAATAAAATGTCGGGTTTGATTCCGTACATTTGTGCCATTGCTTTTGTGGTGTATTTCTTAGGGAAGGCATCGTGTAATGCCTCCTGCATCCCGTGTAAGGCTATGTTAGCTAATAAAGGGGAGATTACACCACCTTGAGGAGTTCCACTCTCTGTTTTATAAAAGACATCCTGTTCTATAACTCCTGATTTGAGCCATGCTTTTATTTGACGACGCATACCTGGAAAGGTATTGAGTTTATCCAGTAGTCTTCTATGGTTTATTTGGTCAAAGCACTTTTCTATGTCGGCATCTAGAACATAGTAACTCATTTTATTGATGTCACTATAGATTGCTGCAATAGCATCTTTGGCACTTCTCCCAGGTCTAAAGCCATAAGAATTGGCTTCAAACTTAGCTTCCCACTCTGGTTCCAAAGCAAGTTTGGCTAGAGCCTGTTTTGCTCTGTCTTCCATTGTAGGGATGCCTAGTGGTCTTTTCTCCTTTTTGCCAGGCTTCGGAATTTCAATCCTTCTAACAGGTTTGGCTTTACCATCAAGTTTGAGGTTTTGAGATAGCTCTAGTCTTTGACTGGGAGCTATTTTAGCTACACCATCTATTCCTGAAGTGTTCTTGCCTGTATTGTCCTGTGTAACTTTCCTAACCGCAGCGAGTTTTGCTGATTTGGATTTTACCAGTAGCTTTTGGAGTTTCCTGACAGTTTTGATGTCACCACGTTGTGACGCTTTGTAGATTCTTTTCTGAAGCCGAAATAACGTTCTGTTAACTGATTTCCAGTTAACATCAAGCCATTTCATTTCCACCGTAGTTATTTCACTCGTATTGGTCATTTTGCTTCTTACTAAGTTTCTACTCTCTAGACTTAGGGATGTCCGTCTGCATATCCTTGACATTACTCAAGACATTGGCTTCTGACATCATCCTTCCCTAGTAAAAGTTTATGGCTTGGTTGCCTACTCAAAAGAGAACTTTATCAGGGTTACTTCGTTCCGTAGGGGTTTGTTCTGGTTGGGTTGGGTACTGACTATACGCCGATGAATGCTCTTATAGGTAAGAGTTGGATGTTTAAGCAGCAAGAGGCAATTTACTGCTTCACATTCATAGTTGACATGGACTTTACCTATCGTGTCCTATGTCTTGGGCTGACGACGCTTCAAACATCAGTTCACTTTCGTTTACCCTTTCAACCTCCCTCGCAAGGATTTAGCCTGGATAGGTTAGCTGTTACTTGCTTTTCATCCCGCTTTACCAATTTGACAACCAGTCTCTTTGATAGGGATGATGGAGTCAATCGAAACATCTCGATGCTAGGACTTAAACCTAGAAACTCTCTACAGTTGTGACTTTTTTTGTTAGAAAAGTCCAGGTCATCCCCCGTTATATAACGGTTTCGACCTAACGAATCGCACTTCCTCCTGCCCATTTTAAGAAAGGTTTGAAAATCGTTTCCATGATTATTATTTGAATACTCAACTTAAATTACTTTATATTATTTTAGCCAATATTTGTACTAAAATCAATCAGTGTTTAAGTTTAAGAATTAACTTGATTTCTTCCATTTCGTTTAGATTTGTAGAGAGCTAAATCTGCTCTTTTGATAAATTTACTCTTATCATCAGATGTTTTAAATTGAGAAACTCCTAGACTAATTGTTACTTTATCAACCTGGCTGAAATAGTAGTTCTCAATAGATTCCCTAACTCTTTCGGCTAAATTAATTACTTGGTTATGATTAGTGTCTGGGCAAAGAATTGCAAATTCTTCTCCACCAATACGACATAAAAAGTCTAATGTTCTTATTTCCTTTTTAACTGTTGTCACAACCTCCCTTAAAACTAAGTCTCCAGTATCATGACCGTAGGTATCGTTAATGCTTTTAAAAAAGTCAATGTCAAAAATAATAAGTGATAGATTTTGCTCATTTCTATGAGTCCTTTCTATTTCAATATTCAGCATCTCTTCCCATTTTTTTCGATTAAAAGCTCCAGTCAATTCATCGATTGTTGCTAATTTTTCTAAGTCTTGTTCTAATTTTTTTCTCCTTTCTATGTCCAATAGCAAAACATCAATCATCTCTATAATTTTATCAGATAAATTTGTAAATTCATCAGATGAATTGATAGTTAAACCCTCTGAAATTAAGACTTTATCTTCAACAATTGCTTGTGTGACTTCTGATATCTTTGTTGACAAGCGAAATATATTGTTTCTAATTCTTACAATTATTTTTAAACTCAATAGTACACTTAATAAAATTGCAGTCATTGCTAATATGATGATGTTTCTTAAGAAAATTTCTTCGTGTTTTTGAGTCAACTTTATTTTTTCTTCGTTTAGATTCACAATAGAGTGAAATAAAGCATTTTCTTGATGATTAAAATTTTCATCTTGTTCTAAAAGTTGCTCAACTATTAGAGCATTAGGGATATCATTGTTGGGGTTTATTTGTACAATTTCAGCATGAATGCTATTTAATAACTCACTTTTAAAACTCTTTAGAGATAAAACTGAATAGCTTGTTATAATCAGAATAAGTATAATAGAATAGCAAACTAATTCTATAATTTTCCTAGTAATAGTCGATCTTTGTGTCGTTTCTTTCCAAATGTATTCGCATTTTTTTAGTATCTCTTTCATATCTATATTTATTGAATTTATTAACTTAATCTCGAAAAGGGAGAAATATTTATATATTTTAAAGATTATATCTAATCTACTTTTTCCCCAAAATAAAGTAAGGCCAATTTAGCTTTTTAAGTTGAGAAGTTATCGGGATTCCTCTTAACAAAAGGCGGAATAAATTGATTTTTTTCTGAGAAACATAACATAGGTTTAGTTGATGAGACATTTTAGCTTTATTGTTTCAAATCGATTTATAGTCTAAGATGCCTCAGATTTTCGGCAGAAACAATACAGGTTTATTCAGGATTATCACCCTGAACTTTTCTGAACTTTTCTGAACTTTTCTGAACTTTTCTTCTCCAGCTATTTTTAATGGCATCTAGAAATGAGCAAAAGAACGGTTTTCAATTATAATTAGGTAGAAACCGCTTTTTTTAGCATTTAAACGGAACAAATCTTAATCTAAACTCTTTATTCTTAGCCTGGGTTATATACATAGGGTTTTTCGTACTCCAACTATGGGAACTGCTATAATGTTAGCAAGTTATAAATAGCCCGACAGAATTAAAAGACTATCAATTTTACAGTAAAAAAGTACTAAAGTGGAGTTAAAGAGGAAATCTAGCAAGGATGAAAAATATACGAGACAAATACTATAAGTCCCAAAAGGTGATTAAGCATTGAGTAGTCCATTAAATATTATTATTATCGGTGGGGGAGCAGCTGGATTCTTCGCTGGAATCATTTGTGCAGAAAATAATCCCCATACTCGTGTCATAATACTGGAAGGGAGTGCCAAAGTTTTAGAGAAGGTTCGTATCTCTGGTGGAGGGCGTTGCAACGTGACTCATCATTGCTTTGACCCGGCAGAACTTGTGACTTATTATCCCCGAGGTAGTCGAGAACTTCGAGGTGCATTTGCTCGGTTCCAGCCCCAGGATATCATAAACTGGTTTGAAAAAAAAGGGGTCAGTTTAAAAACAGAATCAGATGGTCGTGTTTTCCCCGTAAGCAATGATTCAAAAACCATTGTTGATTGTTTAATTAAAGCAGCAAAAACTTCTCTAGTTGATGTTAGAGTTAAGTCACAAGTAGTAAGTTTACAGTTGCAAAATGACCGCTTTAAAGTCAAATTAAAGAACGGGGAAAGCTTAACAGGCGATCGCATTTTACTAGCAACAGGAAGTAGTGCCATCGGTTATCAATTAGCTAACTCCCTAGGTCATAAAATAGTCATGCCTCTACCTTCTTTATTTACTTTCAAGATTAAAGATTCTCGTTTTCAAGGACTAGAAGGAGTTTCTGTTAATTCCGTAGGGTTAAAATTATCTGAAAAAGGAAAAAAGCCAATAGCACAACAATCAGGCTCTCTTCTAATTACCCACTGGGGAATCAGCGGTTTTGGGGTTCTTAAGCTATCAGCATTCGGAGCAAAAGTATTAGCTAAAAATAATTATCGAATGATGCTATCAATTAATTGGCTTTTTCCTGATAATCCTAAACAAGTACAAGAAAAATTGTTAGAAATAAAAAATCAATCTACTCATTCACGTCAGCAAATTTCTTCTTTTTGTCCCCTCCCTTTACCAAAAAGACTGTGGCAAAGATTACTAGATCATGCAGCTATTTCTTCTCAAAAAAAGTGGGCTGAGGTTTCTAAAAATGAACTGATTAAGTTAGCTCAAGAATTAGCTCAAGGAGAATATCAAATTCTTGGTAAAGGAGTTTTTAAAGATGAGTTTGTCACCTGCGGAGGAGTACAATTAAAAGAAGTTAATTTTTCCACAATGGAAAGCAAAATCTGTCCTAACTTATGTTTAGCTGGAGAAGTTTTAGATATTGATGGAGTAACCGGAGGATTCAATTTTCAGAGTGCTTGGACTACAGGATGGTTAGCAGGATTAACTTTGAGCAAATCCCATTAACAAAAAATCAATTATCCACCACCAACACTTATATATTCTCTCAGGGAATTGATAACTTAGTCGAGTATTTGATACGATCTTTAGCAAGCGTTTATCATCATCCCTAAAATGGAAACATCAACAAAATCATCTGGCTTTGAGGTAACACAACTTACCGCTATAAATGTAGCTAAAATTGTTACTATTTTATGTCTATTAACTTTAGCTTTGATTTACGGAGTGAAAGATTATAGACAAGTTATTTATCTTTGTTTACACATTAGCTACTGTCTTTGGTGGTTATTTAGAGCAATGGCTATTTCCGCAACGTCGTCAACAACTTTTCACTGAAAAAGTAGGCATATTGTCATTTATATCTGTTATTTTATTTGTCGGTGTCTTCTATTGTTTACCAGGTTACTTTGCGTTTACTAATGCTAATTCTCTTGCTTATTCAACTGCCGCCATTGCTATACCATTGTATATCTTCGGAAGTCTGATTAATACTGCAGCAGATGTGCAAAAAATGACAGCTAAAAGTCTTGGAAGTGGTTTAGTTAAAGACGGTATTTGGCGTTCAGTGCGACACATCAATTATTTAGGAGACTTAATGCGTTACAGTAGTTTCAGTGTTATTGCAGGGTCTTTGTGGGCTTTTATTTTACCTGGTCTAATTACGTTGCTGTATTTACAGAGGATAGGGGAAAAGGAGCAAAGTATGGCTAATAAATACCCCGATTTTGCCGCTTATCAACAACAAAGTAGTCGTTTGCTCCCCAAGATTTGGTAATTTAATTTGTTTACCCGATAACTTAATTACAGAAGAGCGATTTCAATTTTGAGGTGTTTTCTCTCGCAAAATCCTAACATTATCTTGAACAAAAGCCGAAGGTAAAACATAATCAGGATCAACTGTAGCAGAACTAGGAAGTTGATCTATAATTAACTCAAGGGTTGCTGACTGATTATCAATTTCGTGTTTTTGTTCATAGATAGTGTTTCCCTGTTGGTCAGACAAAGCAATAGTTAAAGGGATGTCTAACTCAGTTATTTCCTGTCTCCCCAGTTCTCTTGTGTATATTTTTTGAGCTTCTATATCGAGGGTAATTTTAAATTTTCCATCCGGTAACTTTTCATAAAAACCATTAGTTAAACCTACTTGATAGGTAATAACTTCAGCAAACAATTCTGCGATAGTTTCCTTGTATTTGGGAGGAGTTTGGCGTAAAATTGCATCCTGGAAGTCGATAACCGTCGCATAAGGGGGATTTTGGTAACGATACTCCCCAAAAAACTCCCTAATAGCCGTTAGTAAAGCTTCCTGTCCGATTAAGTCTTCAATTAATTCTAGAACCATACCCCCTTTATAACGGGCGATCGCCAACTCGTTATATACTTCAATTAAAGCAGGTTCTTGGAAATCGAGTTTGCCAAGTTGACGGAAAAAGGTTCTCATCTGTTGTTTTTTGGCTAACTCTTGTATTTCTGGGCTACGACGGTAACGTTGATAGAGAGAACTACCATAAGCACTCAACGCCTCCCGAATAGTCATACTGCCAGAAACATCGGCGATGACCATTTGGTCTTCCCACCAAGCATAAGCTAACAAATAAGTCAACCAATCAATAATATTTTCTTTACCTAATCCTTGTGCTGTGTTTTTCCAAACTAAAACCTCCGGAATACCGATGGTTCCCCTATCGGAGAATACCATACCATCGTAGTAAACAAATTCCACCACCCGCACTTGTTCAAAAGGATAGGGACCAAATATTTTTTCATAAAACTCTAAAGCTTCACCGATATGATTAGCCATTAGTTCGACATTTTCTTTATGTTGGGGATGATAATAGATTTCAATGGGAACCCGATAATTATTATTTTTATGAACCCCATAACGACCCGAAAACAGGGTAAATTTACCTCTATCTGGTGCTTCTAGCTGATACTGAAAATAATTGCGATCGCCTTCTTGCCATTGTTTAAGTAAAGTTCCTGATGTTATTACCTGTTGATCAGCAGATGTACTAACAGTAATATTCACCTCACCCCATCCCAAGTGACTCACCGATAAAGCTTGGGAAAGTCCAATTTCATCGTCGTAAGAGCGCATTCTTTCCTCTAAGGGAGGTAAATCTAATTTATCCCGTAACCAAGCCTTCTTATGTTCTACCATCTTGGTATAGCCCACAAAAGGTAAGATAAACGGACTATGTAAATTAGTGCCATTCCCCACAACATCGTTAGGATAAACCATGTAAACGTCATCACTGTCCACTTGATTACGAAAACCTTTGGTTGCTTCGGTTTTAGTAGTAAATTCGAGATTTTCCCTTTCTCCTGGCATCAAAGGGCGATCCAAGGTATAGATATAATAACCCCATTCAGGATGTGCCTCTTTCAACTTTGCTCCTGGATAATTAACCTCTGCAAGATCTAAATTAATAAATGTCAGTAAATGAATTTCTTTGATAGGAGTATCTGTGCGGTTTTCTAAACCATAAGTCCCGTTAGCAACAAAATAACCCTGATCGGGAAACATCTCTACATTAACATCTGTAGAAACAACCACCGGCATCGGTAGATTTTCGTACTGATTAAACCGTTTTTCGATCTCGGCGGCAGTTTCTTCCTTCCCTGGAGGTTGATAGGGGTTAACCACCATCGTATTGTAAGCGATCCAACCACCTACCCCGGCAAACAGAGCAATTAAAGCAAATAACGTCCGTTTAATGCCCGCATTAGCTTGTTTCCAAGCCTTTCCCCAACTGGTTTTAGCAGTTCCCCTAGGCCAAATAATATAAGCGATCGCCATTAAAATAGCTCCGGCGACACCCCAATAAAGGCTATACCAAAGATGTCCCGTCAGTAAGTTACCGTAACCATTCATCAAAGAATATTCGATGTCATTAGTAGAGGCAAAACGATAAAGGTTATGATAGAGTCCAAAAGCATCTAAGGGAATTTTTGAAAGAGCGATGGCAATAGCCAAAGCCATTCCTGCATACTTATGTTGGGTTATAACTTGGGTAAATAAAGATAATACTGCAATTAAATAAAAATAGGGTCCATGCTCAACAAATAGCATTTGCAAGTATAAAGGTATTTCAAAATCATAATAACCATTCAGAGCTTGATAGGGGATCATTACCACCATAGCCAGCAATAGGTTAAAACTGATCATGACAAATAAAGCAGTCAGTTTCGAGAGTAATAACACCCCATTGGAAATAGGGGTTGCATCTATGACATCTTGGATACGCATTTGACGATCGCGCCACATTAACTCTGCCGCATAGATGACGATGATGGCAAACAAGATATATTCAAAGTATACATTAGCTGCATGGATCAAAAGATCCGTACTGGGGTTGGAATAGTTATAAGAGCCAGTTCCCAAAGCCGTCATCACCAGGGTAATTAAACCAAACCCCGTCAGTAACCAAAATGCTCGCCCTTGCAATATCCATCGGATCTCGAACAAACTGCGATCGCACCGTTGCTGAAAAATAGTTAGCAACTGAGAAGTGTTACTCTGTTTCCAAGTCTGGGAGTATTCTTGCCTCTGCGTTGATACGTTTTTTTCTCCCCCCGTATCCCTAGCTTTCTTTTGAGGCGATCGCTTTAACATTTTTAGAGAATAGGTTTGATAACTAAACCCACAGGCAACTAACCCCACTGTGACCCACAATAAACGATTTAATAGTAAAGTGTTTGTCAAGTTGGGCATCAAAGTATTGTGTTGATAAACAGTCCAACCAAGACGGGTTTCCTCGAAAGCATGGAAACCAAAGGGATCAAACATTGACCAGAAACGATACTGACTAAAGTTAATAACATCCATCCCCACCATCATTAAAGATGCTAAATAAAGCATCACCAAAACGATCGCCCCGGCATAGGTAATAGCTAAGTTACGGGTACGGGATGCTAATAAAAAAGCGATCGCTGAGGCTAAAAATAAATTGGGAATAACAAATAAAAAATAACTAAAAATATAGGCATCGGGACGAAAAGGTCCCAAAGCGTAGGGATTAAGACCAGGCATCAAAGTTCCTAATATAGTCCCTGGTAAATAACCCGAAAAGGCTAATAATGTCATTCCTACCGCCGATAAAAAACGAAGCCCCAAATAATTCCATTTACTGATCGGGGTTGAAAGTATTAACCCTTCCATGCGGTGGTTTGCGTCTCTAACAAAGGTTTCTGCTACAAATGCCGCGGCTGCTACAATACCGAAAATAGTGTACCAAATGGTTGTTTGAAAAATCTGAGAAGGACTATTCATGAAAAAAAAGGCTTGTCCTTGAGACGCATTAGAAACCGAGTCCATTAAGGCAATGCCAAAAAATAAGAGACTGATGATCCAAAAAGTCGGACGCTGTAGATGATAAAAAATCTCAAATTTGACAATTGGTAGGGTAGCTTGTTTCATCTTTACAACAGTTTTTAACTTAGTCTGGTAGGGGAGGGAGGAGTCAGGAGTTAGGAGTCAGGAGTCAGGAGTCAGGAGTTAGGAGTCAGGAGGGAAGATTTTTAGTTAAAGTAAAGCCTTTCTTGGTGCCTCACCGGTCTTTAAGTCCCCCGACAAAATTTTTAATTTGGCGGCCTTCGTTTAGAGGCGGATCTGAATACCTCTCTAAACGGCCTCCTGCCCACTGCCTTTCAACTCCTGCCTCCTTCAATTATCATTACGAATCCCTATTAATAATAGTAAACTAGCTGCGATCGCCAATACACTCCCCAACAAAAAAGGAGTTTGAGAGTTAACCGTTTGCCATAAAAACCCTGCTAATAAACTCGCTGGCAATAGAATTATGCCGATTACTAAATTAATGATGCCGAAACCTGTTCCTCGTAACTCCGGAGGGGTGAAGTCTGCCACCAACGCTAACAAGATCCCTTGACTCATACCAAGATACACCCCATAAAAAGCAAACAGTCCCCAGATTTGCCAAGGTTGATCGATCCAGGCGAAACCCAGATAAACTAGGGCAAATAACCAAAATCCCCCCACTAAAAGCTGTTTTCTACCCATGCGATCCGACAATGCTCCCAAAGGATAGGCACTCAACATATAGGAAAAATTCATCACAATCATCGATAAAGGAATCCATGTGGCTGTAATCCCGATTTCCTGGGCTTTTAGCAGCAAAAAGGCATCGCTAAAGTTACCTAAATTAAATAACATAGCTACTCCAACCAATGCCCAGTAGTTACGCCCTAACCTTCGACAAACGCTCCATTGTATGGATGCATTGCGTTTTCTTTCAGCAGATTGGGGTTCTCGAATGCCTTTAACCAAAAGACACACAGAGATAATTCCTGGTATGAGAGCAACCCAAAACACCAGACGGAAATTTTGCTCGGAGATCAATAGAATTAAGGTGGCTACCAAAGGACCAGAAAAAGCCCCAATGGTGTCTAGGGTTTGACGTAACCCATAGGCTGCCCCTCGTTGCTCTGGGGGGGTTACATCGGCTACTAGAGCGTTACGGGGAGCTACTCTGATGCCTTTTCCCAAGCGATCGCCAAATCGTCCTACTAATACCCAAAACGGGCTATTGGCTAGAGCAAATACGGGAATAATGGCGGCTGAAAGACCGTATCCCAGGATTGCTAGTTCTTTGCGCCGTCCCCAGTAATCACTCAATGCTCCTGAAAATAGCTTTAAAACAGAAGCAGTTGATTCTGCGATGCCTTCAATTAGTCCCACGGTGCTTATGTTAGCTCCTAAAACCGACACTAAAAACAGGGGTAAAACCGATTGAACGGCTTTAGTGCCAAAATCCGTGAATAAACTAACTAATCCTAAGACCCACACACTAGGATGAATTTTTCTTGATGATTTCTGTGATTGAACCGAGGTTTTATCAGAAGACATGACGGTAGTTTTGATTGTATAAAATAGACATGGATTTTTTGGTAGTATATCCTAGGTGGTAAAAATATAATTTTCTATTAAAATAAGGTTAAAAATTGAAAAAGTTTTTCAAATCTAAGATAATTATTTACAGTTTAGACATAATTTTTTAGAACTTAGCAAAGAGATTGCTAATAAATCATCGAAATCCTCTTTCCGTAGATTGCTGGTTTGTATAAGTTATCAGAATTTCACTAGCTTCTAATTTATTTTCCTCTACTAAGTTAGTTGCTAAAATAAATTTTCCTGCTTCTTTAGTCTTTCTACTTATCTCTTCATCTTTTTTGATGATCAGACTAATCATTTTATAAATCTTTTCCTTTTTTTTCGAGTAAGTTTCAATCAGTTCAACTTCTTTTATAAATGTTGGGTTAGTTGGAGATTTTCTTGACCATATAAAGCACTATGGAAGATCCAAGTAAATAATCATCCAGCCTTAGTTATGTTACGAACTGGTGGAAAATAGGGATCTCTGGTATGAAGGCTGGATGATTGTTATTCTGGAAGTCCCTATCACAAACCATGATACTATCAAACTTTATTTGCTTTTTGAATTCTACTAAAACTTTTCCAAATACAGCTTTATCAGATTCATTTCCATCTCCTACTCTCACAAATAATGGGATATCTCCATCTTGGCTTGTTATTAAATCCAAGACACATTGTTTTAAGTCTGGTCTATGATCCCGAGAATATCCTTTCTTAATAAAAATTGGTCTTTCTTTAATAATTTTTTCTTCTTCCTGTTTCTCTTTATCAATGGATAATTGACAATTGACAATTGATAATTAATTAATTCGGTTTAAGACCTCTCCTTTTAAGGAGAAAAAAGTAAAAAGCGTGACTTCCTATCCAATCCTCTTCACTTTAGGTTCTCGGTAATTATCCATTATCCATCATTAATTATCAATTATTGAACTTCTTCCCTTTTATATTCTCCATCTAAATGAAATGATGTGGAATCTAAATGGGAGTATTTAAGGTCTATTTTAAATTTTTTAATTACTTCTAAAACTACTTCAATAAAAATATTATTTAGTCCATATTTATATAATTTATCCATTACTCTCCCAATTTTATCATCATTAAGGTAATCAGGTTTAATTCTTTCTCCTAACAATTTCTCAATGGCTTTATCTTGAAAAAACTGACTGAATAAATATAGAGGTCTTGAAACAAATCCTAGTCCATTGATTAAAATAGACTTAACTACTGTACCTGCTGAGATTTTTTCTCTAACATCTATTCCTAATTTATTATTAATAATTTTGGCTATTTCTATTTCATCAATTAAACCAGCTACTATCCCTAAATGGTCTAAATTTTTAACTTGTATTTCTTCTAAATAAGACATTTTTCGCTCTTTTTTTACAGAGGAAACAACTTAAACAATTATCCCACTTTTTTGTCTTCAAGAGCTTAAGCAATTATACTTAATTATTAACCCCAGGCTTGTAGTATTTAATGCTACTTTTTGAAGTGCGGAATCTGGGTTATAAGATTGAATGGCAGTTGAAGAAGACTCAGTTTTATTCAAAGCATGAGTTAACATTGTTGTCGGAATGTCCCAATTGTGGCGCAAGGTTTCAGTTTCCTGCACTTTGGGTTAATGGTTGGTGTCATAGGTGTTTTTTGACTTTTGGAGAGATGGTTGAAGGACAAAAATTAGTTTAAAATTGGTCTAATTTTATTATTTGAATTGACTAATATTTCGCAACTAACACTAATTGGCTTTGTTGTTAGTGCTTTATTTACCTCATAGTACCAGTAGCAAACTTGGCAAGAATTCTTTGACTAGGATGTGCAGAAAGACTGACTAATTTATTGACTAAAGCAACAGGGAATAAGGCAGAATCATACATATCACAATGTAATTCTTCCACATTCTCTAGTATTACTTGCAAGTTGGGTAAATAATCAATGGTGGGATTTTTCTTGAGTTCTCTCACTGGAACAGAAACAACATACATTTGTCCATTCCTTGTTTTAAAAATAACTTTATGTCCATAGTTGCTGGTAGAAGCATAAGGAAGATTTGGATCACCCTTTCCAGGTAAAATATATCGATAAATATAATCATCACTTAAAATATAGCAGTTCCCATACTTGTGAGGTACAGAAGTTATCTCTTTGAGGCAGAAGGCAGGGGGCAGGAGGCAGAAGTTAGGTGTACCTCATGAGTCCGAGAAACGCTATAAGTGCTTTTCCAGGTTGTAGTTGATTTTGCATATTCTGAGCATGATCAACAAAAGCACCACTTTTTTCAAGTCCAGCTAACAAAACATTATGTTTATTAAATAACCAATTTACTAAGTCTTTCATGGGAACATGAAGTCGTGCAGTTTGTCCAAAAAACCCAGTTGAACCATCTTTAATAAATAAAACTTTTTTAAGCATTTCTGGTTGTTTATTATACAATAACCGAATTAAGTGAATAATAATTAAATGTTCAATTACATTAACTAAATAACCTAAAATCCCTGCAGCTCCTGTTTCTTCATCAATAACTTCATGAAGACGAAAAATATCAGTTAAATAGATTTTCCCACCAGTTTCTGGACAATTAAAACTATAATCTATGTTCATTTCTGCTTCTAATAAACGAACCTGATTACCGTCTGGACTCAAGGGATTAGTGGCTAAATAATAACATTTATCTTGTTCTGTTATTTGTCCTTGTTTATATTTACGGAAAATAAACCAAGCTAGAGTATCTATTAAAGTTTTATCTTCATCTAAATCATTATTTAAACAAAATTCATAAATTGCTTTTAAGACAGTATCTTTTAATGTCCTACTATCTTTAAAGCATAAATTACGAGTTGGTAACGCTAATTTTAGACGTTGAATCTTCTTTAGTTTAGCCATATCTTTCGGATCAATAAAAGCTGATGAATCTATTTCAGCTAGATCCTCTAATTTAAAAAATAACGCTCCAAATTGTAAAAAATGAATTGTTCTAGAAGGAAAATCTTTGTTTAAAATAACTTCAGTATAACCACCATCTACAGCTATAATAGCCTCTACAGGATTATTTTCAGACGGTTCAAAATCTTCTATTAATTGTTCTACAGAAACATCATCAGCTTGAGGAGGTTCTTCTAATCTTTTCATAACTGCTTGTACTTCTGCATCATTAATAATATGATGATGCGATGCCTTACTTGCACTTTCAAAAGGACGGCGATTGTTTTTACTTGTATATCCCATGATTTTTACCTCATTGTTAATAATGTTAATAATTTAATCTTCAGGAGGAAAGCGGTCAATTTGAACAGGAATAACAAAGGAATTGCTATAAGTTTTCATGCGAACAAAACCTTTGTCTGTATCTTGGCTAAACCTAATTAAACTTTCTGTAAAATCACTAAAATCATAATATTTTCTCAATTCTTTAATCTCATCTTCGTTATTCAAATGAGAAATAAACCAGTTTTGTGTTGCTTTTAAAATATTACTACTAATTGAGCTAACTTCTTGAGTTGCATAAATTAAACCAAGATTTAATTTAGCCCCTTCTTTAGCTAGTCTATTGTAAATTTGAGATAAGTCTTTATCATCTTTTTTCGGGAAAAGGTTATGTGCTTCTTCAAAATAGAATTGAATAAAATTATTAGGACGAGTGCTAGTAAAACGATTGATAGCATCAGCAAATATTCTTTGACAGATTCTTTCACTAAACATTGCTTGTATTTCTGCATTACCCAAGGAAAGATCGACGATCACAATTTTTCCTTGTCTTAAATTACTTAAAATATCTTGATCAAATGGATCTTGAGCGGTGCTAGTATGCTGTTCTACAATAGGTCTAAGAATACGAAAACCTGAACAATTAGCACTCCGTCCTGAGTTACTTCTACGGGTTAGTATAACAAGTAAAGCTTTTAAATCATCATCTGCCCATTCACGTCCTTCATGCTCTTGTCTATAATTAGCAAAGGTATTGTTTGGATCTTCGTCATAAATATTCCAAAAATTTTCCCACCAATTTGCAGCCTCTTCAAGATTTAGTCCAGAAGAGGGATTAATATTTGAATTAACATCGTTGCGAACGCTTTGATTTGCGGAAAATTTTACCGTGAGATTAGGGGGAACTTGAAAACCCGCTCTATAAAGACAACATTTATATACAGCAATTTTTCTATCATAACGATGTTTTGCTGAATGATTGCTTTGGTAATCTTCTGGCTTTGTTAAATCAATAGATTTAAAATTAGTTACAAATCTTGTTCTATCCTCTGCTATAGTGGGATAACTTTTAATTAATTCAAATCCGTTTTCAATTTCTCTGTAAAAGTTAACTTTCATTTCTCGAAAGCCCTCTTTTTGAACAGTTGAATATCTAATGGTTTGTTCTTGATATAAATCAAAAATTGCTGTTCCTCTATCTTGAAGATTAGGATTCGCATATTCTCCATTAATATCAAAAATAATTTGTCCTATAGGATATTTAGGATTATTATTTTCTGTTAAAGGTTTTAGAACTTCTTCGGGTGTTTCTTTATCTTTATCTAATTTGAGAGGTGCATTTTCGCTCATTTCAACACAAGATTGAATAATCTTTTTAACTGTGTTTGATTTTCCAGTTCTAGTCATACCAAAAAGAGCCGTTCTTTTTCCTGCAAAATCAGGAGCTTGAACATAAACAATTACATCATCTTCTTGTTGCTGGAAACGACGGCTAGAACTATAACGAACTTTGCCAATTTTTATATCTCCTGCTCCTCCTGGTGTTCCATTTTCTCTATAGTTAACAATAGCTTTTAAGATATCTGCTGAAGGTTTAATAACAGAATAATTATGTGCGCTATAAAAGTTTTCTAAGTCCGCACCAAAACGAGTTTTTCCATTTTTATCAATATAAAAAGACCCTAAGATTGAACACTCTAAACCACTGAAAGAAAATTCATAGCGAGTAAAAGTATCTAATTGAGATTTTTTGGTTTCTCCTGTTTTAATATCATCTTTGTAATATTCCACCATGCTACTAATTACTTCTTGATCAGTTGGTAATTTTGTTGGTTGAATAACTCTTAGTAATATTGCTTCAATGTCATTGTGCTGATCAAATTCATTATCATAATAAGCTAATAAAAAACATCCTTGAGGAATGCCCTTTGCTTGTTGTTTCCAAGCATCAGCAACTAAAATTTCTGCTTTAGAATAACTCAAACGAAAAGGACGACCAACAAATATACCCGTTTCCCAGTCACCAGTAGATTTATTCCGTGTAAAAAGGTTGATCTCTGTAATTTGTTTAACAATTCCCATTCTAAGTAATCCTCTATAATTTTATTCAGATGCTTCTTTAATTTGTAAGGCAGGATCTTCAAAACGAATTTTTGACTGCTCTACAAAAGTTTCTTCTGCATCTATAGCTAACCATTTACGATCTAGTCTAGCTGCTGCATATCCAGTTGTATTACTACCAGCAAATGGATCTAATACTAAATCACCTGGATCGGTTAAAAATTTAATAAAAAAAGCAGGTACTCCCATTGGCATTCTAGCAGGATGAGGTTTGATTTTTCTTTTTTTACAAGTCTTGGCAAAAAAATCTCTAGAACTACTATTAGAATAAGAAAAAGCATTGAAAATATTAGGTAAGCGTACTTTTCTTTTAGAGTCCATTGGCTCTACTTCTATCATATTATGAGAAATAGAACCTCCGCAATCCTTTAAAAAGCTAGTTTTTCCAATTTTATGTTCAGATGGTCTTTTTCCTGCATTATAATTGCCTGTTTTGAGAAGGTATTTCATGCGATCGCTATAAGGACGTAACACTTTAGAATTGTCTGCTTTAGGAAAATCTGTTTTAGCTATCCACCATAAACGAGTATAACTATCAACAGTCCTAATGCGGTTAACTGTTACCCAATTTGCAGGAGAAGGTAAACGAGATGGGTTATAACAAATAAACTCTTGAATAAGACGTAAATTTGTTCCTGGACAAGAAACAAAATTAAGTAATGATTGTAAAGGTAATAATGATTGAACAGGACGTTGTGACTCCCAACTATTTCCTAATTCAATAACAATAGATCCATCTTCCGTTAACATTTCTGTAAAAAGAGGAGCTAAATTTTTAAACCATGTAAGATATTCTTCCCCTAACATATTACCGTAACTTTTTTTGCTGTTGAGAGGAAACGGTGGAGCTGGTTCTAACGGTTTTAGTTGAAATATTTATGTAGTGTTACGGTAGCCGTTC
>NZ_JARVCN010000316.1:0-3723 GCF_038442745.1 Crocosphaera sp. Alani8 | reverse complement strand
GACATCTGCCTATTCTAGCTTATAAAGGGTATAACAAGAGCGGATTTGGTATTATTTAAGTAGTAAAATTTAATCTAAGTTGATAGTATTTCCTCCTTATAATGAGTAATCAAATATGAAATATACCTTTCATGATTTAAAAAGTTGTTAGAAGATTAGGTGAAAATTGAATTTTAATTACTTATGAAACACTATCTTTTTGAAAAAACATGATGAATTGATTGTTTTTAATCTCTTTGGCGTTTATTACCAGTAACAAAAACAGCCACTAACCCTGTCATAGTACCACCACCCATTATGGCAGAAGTGGCAACTTTATCATTAATGCCTAAATAAATAGAACCACCTAAACTAATAATAGAAATTATAAAACCGGTTAGTAATCCTAAATCAGCACGTCTAGCATCTGACTTTATGAGTGCTTTTTTCATTTCTGTTATCAGAATTCATAGTAAAAATCGAAATTTTTTACACATAACATTCTCGCATTTGAGATATTTATAAGCTATTAAATAATCGGAGAATTTCCATCAAAATTGGAACTCAATGGTGAAAATCTAAAGATTAAGGAATCCACGAAGCCACCATGTAACAACACCAACAGAAACAGTAATAAGTCCACCAATAACAACAATAGCAATTTGTCGCCAATTCTTGAGTTCCCCTACTTTTTCACTCAAGTCCGGTATTCTTTTAATATCATCTTGTTGTTTTTCTAAAATACCTTCATTCCTACCCATTTTTTCCACTAGATTGGGTATATGTTGGATTGACTGTTGTTGAATTTGGACAGTAGTATCAATTCTAGTAATTTTTTCTGCTTGATTCTGGACAGTCGCATCAATTCTATTAATTTTTTCTGCTTGATTCTGGACAGTGGTATCAATTCTATTAATTTGCTCTGATTGTCTCTGGACAGTAGCATCAATTCTAGTAATTTTTTCTGCTTGATTCTGGACAGTAGTATCAATTCTAGTAATTTGCTCTGATTGAGCCTTAATGGTATCTACAACTTTCGCCAAGGTATCATTAATATTAGCAATCTGCTGTGATTGGGCTTTAACGGTATCTACAACTTCTTTCAAAGTATTATCAACTTTAGCAATCTGTTCTGATTGCTCATCTATCTTGCGCTCTATTTTATCTATTACCTGTTCTTTCGGGATGCTCATAGTAAAAGGTAAGATTTTATAAGCGTAACGTTCTGATTCTAGCATTTTAGGGCTTTATAAGCTATTAAAAAATCAGGGAATTCCGATTTTGATGGGTATTCCCTGGCTAATACTGATTGTTTGAAGAATTTTACTGGGGGGGACAACTGTTAAGAGTCACTTGTAATCGCTCAGAACTCCATAGGAAATTAAAGTTAATATCAGTTTTTGCGGAGATTAGAGCCAGTGTAATTAAGGGAATTGAACCAACAAGACATAGTTGGATTGCACTCTTATTGAACGGGATATTGGTCATATATAAATCCTCTTATTACTTAGAGAACGAAGGAATATATTTTGATTATGAACCATGAGTGTAGCTGATATTGCTACACTTATTATTTCAAGAGAAACTTATATATAATATATTGTGTGACTTTTATTCGGAAATATTTGACTGTCTGAGTTAATGTCTGAGTTAATGTCTGAATTTTTTTCAAAATGACTAATTTCTTGTGCTAATCAAGAAATCGTATGCGCATCATGATAACATACTTTCAACAGTTAAGAATTTACCACTATGGGTCGCTCTGTTCAACTTAAACCGGAACTGCAAGAAGAGATTAAAGCATTACTTCCTCGTAATAATTTTTCGAGTCAACAAGTTTTAGCTGAACATCTGGGACTAACCCGTAGTACGGTTAATAATTTTTTGAATGGTAAACCGGTTGACCGTTTAAATGCTGAAGAAATTTGTACAGCATTAGGTCGTAATGTCAGAGAAGTAACTTATGTAAAAGAATCTAAAATACAAGAAACAAAAAAGGAAACAAAAATAGATTGGGGAGGATCTGCACCTATTTTTAGTCGTTGTGATTATCTTGGAAGAGTGAAAGAATTAAACAAGCTGAAGAAATGGATTACAGCCGATAACTGTCGTGTTGTTTTCATTCAAGGTATAAAAGGGATGGGAAAGATTAATCTCGCTTATCAATTAGGACAAGAAATTTCAAAGGATTTTGATTATGTTGTTGTGCGATCACTAGACCAATATCAATCAATTGATGAATTAATAACTGATTTGTTATCTTCTTTAAATAATCAGGAAGACATTGAGAGGTTAGATGGTGAGCAAAAGTTAAAAAAGATGATGAAAAAGTTACAATCAGATCGTTGCTTATTAATCTTAACTAATATAGATTGGATAATAGAAAATGATTCTTTCGATTTTGAAAAAGAGAAATATAATGTTTTGTTAAAAGCAATAGCTAACGAACAAAAAAAAAGTTGTTTAGTTATGACTAGTAAGATTAAACCTAAAAAAATTGAATTGCTGGATTCCAAAAATCAATTGATTAGTTACCTAGAAATACCACCTTTATCTGTAGAAGCAATCAAAAATATTTTTAATAATGTAGGTTCATCTCAAGGAAAAGAATTTCAAGGAACAGAAAGGGACTGGGAACTACTAAGAAAAAAATATCAAGGTAATCTTTTTGTTTTAGAGAATGTTGCTATTAACATTCAGGAAAACTTTTCTGGTAACATAACAAATTTTATAACTTTTGGTGATTTTGTTTTTAATGGAATTGAAGACTTTATACAGAAACTATTAGAAAATTCATCAGAAAATGAAAGAAATGTGATGTATTGGTTAGCTATTTATCGTAATCCGATTAGTTTATTTGAATTAAAAGATATTATGAAAGGATTATGGGATAGCGAAATACTAAATATCATTAAACATTTAAAATCACGCTTTTTTCTAGAAAGTAAAGATGAAGTTGTGTTAATCCAACCACCAATGATCCGAGATTATTTAATTAAGCAATTAATTAAGGATATGACAGAGGAAATAATTAATAATAGTTTTAAGTTGTTAAATAAGTTTCCTTTATTTTTACCCACAGCAACCATAAAAGTGAGAGAAGATCAAGATAAATTTATTGTTAAACCAATTCTTGATAAACTCAAAACTAAATTACATACAGAAGAACAAGTTAAAGAACATTTAAGAAAACTTTTAGATGAGAACAAAAATAATAAATCTGATCGATATCTAGGAGGCAATCTGTTTAATTTACTTCTCCATTTAGGTGATTTAGAAAATAAAGATCTTTCATATTTAATATTAAAAAACGCAGACTTGCGAAAAATTAGTTTAGAAAGTATGAATTTTACCGGCTCTAAATTATCAAACTCAATGTTTTTAAATGGATTTAGTAATGTGATTTCTGTTGCTTTTAGTCCTGATGGAAAATGGTTAGCAATTGGTGATACTAATGATCAAATGTATATTTGGCAAGTTGGAGAAAGTTGTCCTGTTTTACATGAAATTATTGAGACTAATAATGGATGGGTAAGAGCGATCGCTTTCAGTCCTGATAGTAAAATAATTACCAGTGGTGGAGAAAATGGTGATATCTGTTTATGGGAGGTAGAAACAGGAAAATCCATTGCTACTTTTCCGGGACATCTTGATAGAGTTAGATCCTTAAGTTACAGTGCTAATGGTCAATTATACCAAATCCGCTCTTGTTATACCCTTTATAAGCTAGAATAGGCAGATGTC
>NZ_JARVCN010000315.1:0-3727 GCF_038442745.1 Crocosphaera sp. Alani8 | reverse complement strand
TTTGGCCTAAGTTTTCGCAGCGAGTGACCCCTGGCTTTTTGAGAAGATACGAAAATAAGAGAGCTTAAATCAATGTTACTCAAAGCAGGATTTAACTATCGCTCTGGTAAGGGAAGTCATACAGTTTGGAGTCATCCTCTTTTAACCTATAGCTTAACCCTTTCAGGGAAGGATGGGGCTGATGCCGATCGCTATCAGGAAAAAGATGTTAAAAATGCGCTCAAAGATTTAGATAATTTGCAGGAGTAAATCAATGAATCATCAATACAGTATCATTATCCAATGGTCAGATGAGGATCAAAAATATGTCGTTAGTTTACCCGAATTTGGTCCCTATGCTCACACTCATGGTAATAGTTATGAGGAAGCTTTAAAAAATGCTCAAGAAGTTTTAGAACTTTTAATCGAAGATTATCAAGCTAGAAATAAACCTTTACCTAAACCAAGTAGTTTTAAAACAATACTCGACGTTTGATCTTTATTAAAGTCTGTAGGTTGGGCAATTCTTTAAATTCCTTGATTCACCTTAAAGATATTTAGTTTTCTCCACCTGACAAACTTAATTAAACAGACAAAAAAAAGAAGCATCTTTATTAAGATGCTCCTCAAAACTATCTTAAGATAGTGATTACTTAGACTCAGACTCAGAAAATTCTGCATCGATGACATCATCGCCACCACCAGAAGTTCCACCACCAGGAGGTGTACCAGCATCATCACCAGGGGCAGCACCAGGCGCGCCACCAGCTTGTTGATAAACGCTGCTACCGATGCTGTAGAGAAGTTGTTGTAACTCTTCTGTCAAAGACTTGATCTTATCGTCGTCGTCTTGAGCGATCGCATCTTTGAGATCTTTGATCAACCCTTCAGCTTTGGTTTTGTCTGCTTCAGGAATTTTATCCCCTAACTCACTCAGTTGTTTATCAGCTTGATAAACTAAAGAATCAGCTTGGTTCTTACGGTCAATTTTTTCCCGACGTTCCTTATCTGCGCTGGCGTTAGCTTCTGCTTCTTGAACCATGCGATCGACTTCGTTATCGGGTAAGGTGGAAGCGCCCGTAATACTGATAGACTGTTCCTTACCAGTACCTTTATCCTTAGCAGTCACATTGAGGATACCATTAGCGTCGATATCAAAGGTAACTTCGATTTGAGGAACACCACGGGGTGCAGGGGGAATACCATCTAAGCGGAATAACCCTAAGTCTTTGTTATCCTTGGCCATTTCCCGTTCCCCTTGTAGAACATGAATTTCTACATTGCTTTGTCCATCAACTGCAGTGGAGAACACTTCAGATTTTTTGGTGGGAATGGTAGTGTTGCGAGGAATAATCTTGGTCATCACACCCCCCAAGGTTTCTACACCCAGGGATAGAGGTGTTACGTCCAACAAGAGAATATCTTTAACTTCACCAGCTAACACACCCCCTTGGATAGCCGCACCCATTGCTACTACTTCGTCGGGGTTAACCCCTTTGTTGGGTTCTTTCCCTAAGAGTTTTTGAACCAACTCTTGTACCGCAGGAATACGGGTAGAACCTCCTACCAATACCACTTCATCGATATCGCTGTTGCTTAGTTTTGCATCCTTCATGGCCTTTTCTACGGGGATGCGAGAGCGATCGATGAGATCGGAACAGAGTTCTTCAAATTTTGCCCGTGTCAAGGTCATATCGAGGTGTTTGGGACCTTCTTGGGTGGCGGTGATGAAGGGGAGGTTAATCTCGCTTTGGGTAACGCTAGAGAGTTCAATTTTTGCTTTCTCTGCTGCTTCGGTTAACCGTTGTAAAGCTTGTTTGTCTTTACGCAGCTCGATACCTTCATTTTTTTGAAAATCTTCTGCTAGAAAATCGACAATTTTCTTATCAAAGTCGTCCCCTCCTAAATGGGTATCCCCAGAGGTGGCTAATACTTCAAATACACCGTCCCCTACTTCTAGGATAGAGACATCGAAGGTTCCACCCCCTAAGTCAAATACGAGGATGGTTTCGTTACTTTTTTTATCTAACCCGTAAGCTAAAGAAGCGGCTGTGGGTTCGTTAATGATGCGTTTTACTTCGATCCCGGCGATTTTTCCGGCATCTTTGGTTGCCTGACGCTGAGAGTCGTTAAAATAAGCTGGAACGGTAATAACGGCTTCGGTGACGGTTTCACCCAAATATTTGCCAGCATCTTCTAATAACTTACGAAGAACTTGCGCGGAAATCTCTTCGGGGGCAAACTGTTTATTTTGGGCTGGAGAATCTACCTTGACGTTACCATTGCTATCCCTTAAAACTTTATAAGAGACTTCTGTTGCTTCGTTGGTTACTTCCTCGTGTTTACGACCCATGAAGCGTTTAACGGAATAAAAAGTATTATCAGGGTTCATTACCGCTTGACGCTTAGCGATCTGTCCTACCAAGCGATCGCCGTTCTTTGCGTAAGCGACTACGGAGGGGGTGGTTCTGAACCCTTCTGCGTTAGCGATAACGGTGGGTTTTCCACCTTCCATTACTGCTACACAAGAGTTAGTGGTTCCTAAATCAATTCCGACGACTTTTCCCATATCCTATGACTCCCTAATTACTATATGAATTACTCAATGCTGTTAATCAGCCTAAGTATTAATAATGGGTTTTCTTGAGTATTTATCACTCATATCTATGGTGACGGGATAAGGGTTCTCTAGGGTAGTGTAGTTTCCCGAACCTAGAAATGACGGTTTGATGGTTTAGTTACCAGTGAACAGTTAGTAGTGACTGTTTAATGATGGTTAAGTCGGATGTATAATCTGGCATCGCCAGAGTAATTTATTTTACATTCTTATCTCTATTGTTGCTCCAATTGTTCTATGGTATTCAAAGATTTTTCTGCGTTATTTGTGTTAGCTTGAGCATTGAATAATTCGGCTGCTTTTCTTAAATCTGCGATCGCTTTTTCTCTTTCTTCTAGTTTAAATCGGGTGACTCCTCGGTTATGATACGCATCGGCAAAATTACTATTGAATTGAATTGCTTTGTTATAGTCTTCTACTGCTTGCAAAGATTTACCCAAGCGATTATAGGCTAAGGCACGATTGTAATAAGCTTTAGAGTTATTTGCGCTCAGAGCAATGGCTTGATTGTAATCTAGTATTGCTGCTTGGTGCATTTTGGTATCGTCTTTTGCATTACCTCGATAGATATAAAAATCTGCATATTTAGGCTCTAATTCAATCGCTTTTGAACAGTCTTCTATGGCTTGTTGGTTATTTTTCAGTTGATAATAAGCATAACAACGATTCCCATAAGCATAGGCAAAATCAGGTCTTAATTCTATGGCTTGACTGTAATCGTTAATTGATTCTTCAAACTGTTCTAAAATTAGGTAAGAATAGCCCCGATTATAATAAGCATCGGCATCGTTTTCATCGAGTTTAATGGATTCGCTAAAGGCTTCTATCGCTACTTGATAGTTTCCTGCGTCGATTTCATCAACCCCTCGATTGTACCAGTCTATAGCTGTTAATGATGGTGTTTCTTCTGGTTCTTCTACGACATTTTCTTGAGAGGTTTCTGGTGCTTCCTGCGCGATATTTTTGGCAATATTTAGTGTAATATTGGTTAAAGAAAAACAACTAGTCAGTAGTAAAGTGATCGATAAATTCTTAAGTTTAATCATGGTTTTTAAATTCATTACAACGATCAATTAATTTATAGCGTTTCTCACACTCATGAGGTACACCCAATATTTAGGTTATAACTCC
>NZ_JARVCN010000314.1:0-3754 GCF_038442745.1 Crocosphaera sp. Alani8 | reverse complement strand
AACCATTGAGAATACCGCTCAAATTTATTAATGCCATACCTTTCAGAAGCATTTTCAGCAATCAATTCGTAGGGATATTTGAAAACTTGAACATAGTTATCAATAGACTGAGGAAAAATTCTCCCGGTCAATTTGATATCCATGTTGTCGAAAATTTTGTCAGCAGCAGCACACTTACTAATCGAACCAAGACCTTGACCGGCAATAATAACCCGAATGCCAGATTTACGACCATTGGCAAAGAAGCGACCCACTTGTATAGCTAGAGGGTCAAAATCAAACAAGATATTGGCTTCATCAGCAATGAAGATACTGTCTCTAAAAGAAAGAGAGCGACGAACAGCACTGTTATAGGCAATAGAGCCTAACAAAGCACTTTCAGTTTCATTATTGAGTCCTCTCAAACTCAAAATCAAAATTTGGGAATCAGTGCGAAAGGAAGAAACCCGTGACAAAAATTGTCCGAGGGAACTTTCCCGCCAAAAGTTAAAGCGAAGTTTAATGTAATCTAGGGTTTTGAGGATATCAGAAGTAGTATTGGGCAATCTAAGTCTTTCAAGGGAGCAAAAAGGGATAAAATCGGTAAAAACAGGCATATTAGCCCATTCAAGAGAACCAAATCCCTTTTGGAAAGCCATAGCAAACCGTTGTCGAATTTCTAGATCCTCATAAAAAGCAGTAACCGCTAAACCCACGATAGAATGAACAGAATCAGGGTTAATGTTGAGTGCAGGATTGGGCTTAAACCCTAAAACCATATTGACCAGAAGATCAACCAAATCCTTTTTAAAGGCATCTAATCGCTCTCGTTGTTGTTTGGCAGGAAACCCTCGTAAATCGGGAGGCTCGCACATATTTAGCCCTTTATCAAAGTTGCCAATATCGACGTAGGCACAATAATCAGGGAGATAATCGCACAAAGCATCAAAACTACCAGTGCCATCAGCGCGAGGCACTTCTAAGACCGTCGAAGCCATCTGATAAGGCAAACTCTGCACAAGGATATCCGAGAGCAACATGGTTTTACCAGATTCAGAAGCAGCACAAATCCCAGTACGAATGGGACGCTGATAAAGATCGAAGAAAATAGGGGTTCCGCCCTCGGTGGAGATAAACTCAAAGCCTTTTTTGGCGCGACTACGGTTAAACACCAAAGGTAAAATGCGAGGTAATTCCTCAGTAACATAGGTGCGATGTCGGTTAAAAGGTTTACCCAGTAAACTCTCCCAAATTAGAGTAGGGAAGGTTTCAAGCCAGATACGATGAGCATATTCCAGTTCTCTGACCATCCAACCATCCCGACGAAAATAAGAGCGAAAATCAGCACAAGCACGATCTAAGCCCCTTTTGGTGGGACGATGGATAAGAACCACTGTCCCGGTATGGAATGGTTCTGCTTGTCGGTAAAGTGTGGCTTGAGATTGGACCGCTTCTTCGACAGCAATGGATGCCCCCACATCAACATTGCCACTTTTAGCTGCCTCTAAGGAGGCATTTTGAGCTTGTTTTGTGACAGAATTCATCTTATCCTTGAGCATTTTATTATTCCCTCTTCTAATTTGCGTGAAAAACTCGAAATTATAGACGGACTCTTTAGATAAGACATCTAGCAAATAAAACAAAGACGAAGCAGGATCATCTGAAGGAACATCGGGTTTATCAGCTAACACCAAAACCCCTGTGTATTCCCCCTTGTTTTTGATAAAGTTGCGTTCGGCAACAGGAACCTCCTCAGCAAGCAATAAAGTCCTCGGATCTAAAGTGGATGTTTTCTCGCTTAATTGTTGGGTTTTAACATCACAAGTGATGTAAGGCATAGGTCTACAACGAGGAAACCGATTGAAGCGTCGATAATCAGCATCAATCATTTCGTCGAGAGTCATTGGGGTAATATTCAAACCAATTTGATTAGATAGCCAACGTCGCCAACGAGTAAAACCACGCAAGTATCCCTCTAAAATGATTTGTTCAATGGCGCGAGATTTAACCTCAGAATAAGCCCCCGTAAGTTGATACCAACCTTTTTCCAAAGCAGCTAAACACCGATCTGCCCAATCACCTTGACCAGCTTCAACCCCCTGGCTAACGGTATAGGTGACGTACACATTGAGAAAGATGTTTTTTCTGACTCCCGCTTTAGTTAACTCACGGATGCGTTTGGCGGTTCCCCCCAACAACAAACGCAACTCGTCAGACTCAACGGAATCCATCTGTTTTTTTAAGTCAAATTGTCGTTGTTCATCGTTATTAAACGAGCCATAATGCAAGGTTAAAGTTTCACTCATGGGAAGATCGTTGAAGGCTTTTAAGCCCTCAAAAATACTGAATAGTTCGTCTTCTGAAAGAATAGGACTAATACCTAAACAGTGAAACCCAAAAGTGAGTCGATAATTTTCAGAACCGTGCTTTTTCAAAAAAGTAGCACCTGCCTCTTGTAAACCATCAAGATATTGAAGATAAGTAAGTAAGTGGAAATTATCTTCAAAGGGTTTTAAATTAACCTTTTTGCCATCGGGAGCGACGACTTTTTTTACTCCAACTTTGACCATGATTCAACACAGATTTATATTCAACAATTGCTCTGACCCAATGAGGAGAAGATACTAATCTTCCGAAGAAATAGTGCATTCCTTGGAAAGTTAAGACCCACCACGTTCCGATCCCCCAACCAGAAACAGTGAGTACCCAAACCCAAGAAAGTCCAAAGACTTTTCTCACCAGGAAATAACTAACAAGACTAATAATTATCCAAGGGAAAATTTGGTCGCCAGGGAGAAAAAATATCCGAGGCGTTTTGTCCAAATTACGATAAGTGGGCATTAAACTAATCCCACAGAGAAATCACCACCAATAACCGCAGCAGCGACAATTAAAGGTGTTTTAGCAACTTGTTTCCAATCCTCTTCTTCTCTGGCGGCTCCAATTACTTTAGCAACTTGCCAAGCAATAAACATAATAAATAAGATTTGCAGAACCCCAAATCCAAAAATGATGATTGGGTTAATGGTAGCGGCTTGAGGACTACCAGAAAAAATGCCAGTTGCCTTATTTTGAATGTTGGTAAAAAAGAAACCAGCGGCAGCACCACTAGGACCCGTACCACCACCAGGGGCAGCTTGAGCCATCACAGGAAGAGAATAACTATCAAAAAGAAAGATAGCAGTTCCAACTAACCAAGCTATAGGAGCTAAACCATATTTTGATAGCCAATTTTGTAGTCGATTTAATTGACGACGGGGTGTTTCTTGCCAATATAAAAAAGTGCAAAGTGTAATGAGTGCCATCCATGTCGAATAAACAAATAAAGCACTTAAATCTAAGCTTCCTTTGACAATAAAAGTCTGCCATAAGTGTAGAAACATTGAGGCTGAACTGATGGCAAGTAAGCTAGAAAATGAGAGCTTATCGAGTAATCTGTTCCATAAAGAAGACCGTGTTTGCCTTAAAGTTAGTGTCATGATTTTTTCCTCACACGAAATACTAACTTTATAGATATCGTGTTTTTTATCAACTGTCACCCAACCTCAGTCACTTTTTTTCTAAAGAAATGTAAATGAAGAGTTTTTTTTTATTTTCTTAAGAATTCAGTTGGTAAGTTGAGAAGAATTTGCTCTAGAATCTGAAAAAAATCATCAAGAAAATAATGAAGAAACTGTTAAATTTAGTGATGGTAGTAGGTTTATTAGGGGGATGTAGTTCTATCACAGCTAATGAAAATTCTACTCAACCAATTGGAACGAACGAAACATCTTCT
>NZ_JARVCN010000313.1:0-3755 GCF_038442745.1 Crocosphaera sp. Alani8 | reverse complement strand
AGGCTTTCAGATATCGCTTCTCATATCAACTTTTCTTGGTGCAAGATGTGAGTTTTACTGAAGTAGCCTACCATAAATATGACAGAAGGTGGGCATCGCCCACCCTACGATGTTAACTTAAAGCACCGGCTGGAATGCCTAAAATATCTTCAATTTTGGGCATTTCTTCTAAAGGAATAACCCGTCCTTCGTCCTCAAATCCTGCCATTTTATCGAAGTTCAAATAACGGTATAATTCATCAGCAAAAGGATCAATTTTTTGGGTAACAATCTCCATATATTCTTCAATGGTGGGGATTTTTCCTAATAAAGCACACACTGCAGCTAACTCTGCTGAACCGAGGTAAACTTGCGCCCCTTTACCCATACGATTATTGAAGTTACGGGTAGAGGTAGAAAATACAGTGGCATTGTCTTCTACTCTTGCTTGGTTGCCCATACATAAAGAACATCCTGGCATTTCTGTTCTGGCACCTGATGCAGCAAACACACCATAAATACCTTCTTCCCTTAGCTGTTTTTCATCCATTCGGGTTGGAGGACAAATCCATAAAACAGATTTAATTCGCCCTGCACCTTCTAAAATTTTGGCGGCTGCACGGTAATGTCCAATATTTGTCATGCAGGAACCGATGAATACTTCATGCACTTTATCCCCTGCACATTCCGACATCAATTTAATATTATCAGGGTCATTGGGTGCAGCAACAATGGGTTCTGTGACTTCGTTTAAATTGACTTCGATTATATCAGCATATTCTGCGGTTTTATCACCTTCCATCAATACGGGATTTTTCAACCATTCTTCCATTTTTTCTGCTCGACGCATCAATGTTCTAGAGTCTTGATAACCCCGTGCAACCATGTTTTTAATTAAGGCAACATTGGAACGCAAATATTCAGCTATGGTTTCTTTTCCTAGTTTAATTGTTGACCCTGCACAAGACCTTTCTGCTGTTGCATCGGTTAATTCAAAAGCTTGCTCTACTTTTAAGTCTGGTAACCCTTCCATCTCCATAATTCGACCATTGAAAACATTAATTTTGTTTTCTTTGGAGACAGTTAATTTACCTTCCTGAATAGCAACCCAAGGAATAGCATTAACAATGTCTCTTAAAGTTATACCTGGTTGCAACTCTCCAGTAAACTTAACTAATACTGATTCTGGCATATCTAAAGGCATAACTCCTAATGCGGCTGCAAACGCAACTAAACCGGAACCAGCAGGGAAGGAGATACCCAAGGGGAAACGAGTGTGAGAGTCCCCTCCAGTCCCCACCGTATCCGGTAATAACATCCGGTTTAACCAAGAATGGATAATACCGTCCCCTGGTTTCAACGCAACCCCTCCACGGGTGGAGAAGAAGTCTGGTAAGTCTTTATGGGTTTTGATGTCAACGGGTTTGGGATAAGCTGCAGTATGACAGAAACTTTGTAGGGTTAAGTCTGCGTTAAACCCTAAACAAGCTAACTCTTTCAACTCGTCACGAGTCATGGGTCCTGTGGTATCCTGGGAACCAACGGTTGTCATCATGGGTTCACAGGATGTTCCCGGTCTAACCCCAGGCAAACCGCAAGCCTTACCTACCATCTTCTGTGCTAAAGTAAAGCCTTTTCCTGTATCTTCTGGAACGGTGGGACGGACAAAAATATCACTGGGTTCGAGTCCTAATGCTTCACGGGTTTTATCGGTTAATGCACGTCCAATGAGTAAAGGAATGCGTCCCCCGGCACGAACTTCGTCTAAAATGGTTTCAGGTTTGCGTTCAAAGGTAGCAATAATGTCTCCTTCTTCGTTGGCAACTTCTCCTTTGTAGGGATAGATGATGATAACGTCGCCGGTTTCCATGTCGGAAACATCGCATTCTATGGGAAATGCACCAGAGTCTTCTGCGGTGTTGAAGAAAATAGGGGCTATTTTCCCCCCCAAAATGTAGCCTCCAGCGCGTTTATTGGGGACAAAGGGTATATCATGTCCGATGTGCCATAAAACCGAGTTAATAGCTGATTTACGGGAGGAACCGGTACCCACTACATCCCCAACGTAAGCCACAGGATAGCCTTTTTCTTTTAGTCTAGCTATGGTTGCATTACCTTCTGGCATTTTTGACTCTAACATAGCCAACCCATGCAGGGGAATATCGGGACGAGTGGTTGCATGGGGTGCGGGAGATAGATCGTCAGTATTAGTTTCCCCTGGCACTTTAAAGACGGTGACGTGGATAGTTTCAGGTACTTGGGGTTTATTCATGAACCAAGTAGCGTTGGCCCATGCGTCAATGACTTGTTTTGCGTAGGAGTTGCTTTGAGAAAGTTCTAAGACTTCGTTGAATGCGTCAAAGACTAACAGGGTTTTGCTGAGTGCGGAGGCTGCTTCTGAAGCTAATGTGGTATCAGAAGATTGCAACAGATCTACTAATGATTGTACGTTATATCCTCCCATCATGGTTCCGAGCAAGTTAACTGCTTCTTGAGGAGAGATTAGGGGACATATTATTTCTTTTTTGGCAACTGCGGTTAAAAACCCTGCTTTGACATAAGCGGCTTCATCCACACCAGGGGGAACTCTATCCCGTAATAATATCAAGAGTTCTTCTTCTTGCTCTTCTGGAGGATGTTTTAAGAGTTCGCATAGTTGCGATGTTTGTTCTGCGGTTAAAGGTAAGGGAGGAATACCAAGTTTGGATCTTTCGGCTGCGTGTTTGTGATAGTTTTCTAACATTTAGTAGTGTCTCCTTTTCTTCACATTTACTTAAGATGTTGTGATGAGGACTTTCTAGGGTATCACTTCTAAGGGTATCAAGTTTATTTGTTAATAGTGCTTAGGTATTTCTTAAGTTTATAGGAAGACCATGTTATAAAATGTTGATACAACTTCGTATAAAATCTAAGCAGACTTGATAAAGTGTAGAAAATATGTTGTAATTCTACCTTAAGCAAACCCATAAGTCCAAAGGTAAAATTAAATTCATGCTGATTGAGTTCAAGATAGGTGATTTTCTGTCTTTCAAAGAGACAGTAACTTTCAGCATGGTTGCATCTGATATTGATAGTCAAGATGTAGAATTAGACAACAACAATGTATTCAAAATAGATCAAGAATTAAGCTTACTTAAAACCTCTGCTGTTTATGGTGCTAACGCAAGTGGAAAAAGTAATCTTGCAAAAGCATTAGATTTTATGAAAGGCTTTGTTATTAATTCTTTAAAAGCGATACAAATCACAGATACTATTGAAGTTGAACCTTTTAGACTTAGTACAGAAACAGAAACTAAACCATCATATTTTGAAATGACCTTTATTATCAAAAAAAGAGTTTATCGATATGGATTTGAAGTTTCCAAAAAAGAAATTATTAAAGAATGGCTATTTTGTACTCCAAGGGTTCAAGAATATAAATTATTTAGCAGGAATAAAAACAAGTTCAAAATTAGCAAAAGATTTTTTCCAGAGGGATTAATGTTAGAACAAAAAACTAAAATAAACTCTCTTTTTCTTTCTGTTGTAGCACAATTTAATGGAAAAATATCTGGTGAAATAATTAAATGGTTCGCTAATTTTCAAGTTTTTTCTGGTTCTGCAAATCATGATATTTTTTACAAACATATAACTCTACATTTTTTTGAAAATTCTGCTCTTAAAAAAGATATTATTAAACTTGTTAAAGATTTAGATTTGTCAATTCAAGATATTGGAATTACAGAAGCTTCTCAAAAAGTCTGGGGGGACTCGCCGAAAGTTAGGGGACAAAGATG
>NZ_JARVCN010000312.1:0-3758 GCF_038442745.1 Crocosphaera sp. Alani8 | reverse complement strand
TCTTTGTCCCCTAACTTTCGGCGAGTCCCCCCAGACTTTTTGAGAAGCTTCGTTCGCAAATTTTTCTAAATCAAACGTTCGTTTTAATTATTTAAACGAATGTTTCCATAAAAGTCAACCTATTTACCTTGACACGGTGTTAGAATTAGTGAATAAATCAAAGATATAGACATTTGCTCCTGAAAATCTTTAAAATCGTTATTAAAACAATCGTTTGAACTATTGCTGTGGCAACCTCCCCTAACACTTCAGAACATATTCTTAACATTGCCGAACAACTATTTGCGGAAAATGGCTATGCGGGTACATCCTTGCGAAGTATCATTAAAGAAGCAGGGGTTAACCTATCTGCCGTCAGCTATCATTTTGGTTCTAAAGAAGACTTGTACATGGCCATTGTTAAAAGGGTTGCCGAACCAGTGGTTCGAGAAGAGAAAGAAATGTTAGCAAAGTGCAGACAGGAAAATGGTTGCTCTTCTGTGGAAAAGATATTAGAAGCTTTTTTAAAACCTGGATTCAAAGTTGTTTTGAGTAACGGCGATCGCAGTTTTCAATGTGCTAGATTTATGGGACGTTGCCTTACAGAACCCGACTTTATCAAAGCAAAAATCGAAAAGCAGTTTGAGCCTGGGGTTCAAGCTTGTTTGGACGAATTACAAAAAGCTCTACCAGACAAATCTCGCAATAATTTACAGTGGAAATTGGATTTAGTAATTGCAGCACTACTCAAAACATTTGTTGAAGCTAAAAAACCTGGAGCCTTAATTCAAGATAATTCACCAGAATCGATTAATCTTGTGGTATCTAAAATGGTTGTTTTTTTTGCTCCTGGAATGCAATTTTGAACAAAATCGTTAGAGAGATTCAATAATTGTTCTAAATTAAAGTTTTCCTGCTTCGCATTTAGCCAATTCTACCACTAATATAATCTTTGGTTTTCTGATTCTCTGGATTAGAAAAAATAGCTTTAGTATCTCCGAATTCGATCATTTCTCCTAGATACATAAAAGCAATATAATCAGAGATTCTGGCTGCTTGTTGCATACTATGGGTGACAATAATCATGGTCACTTTTTCTTGTAGATGACTGATTAACTCTTCTATACTATTGGTAGCAATGGGATCGAGTGCGGATGTGGGTTCATCTAATAAGATAACTTCTGGTTCTGTTACTAAAGCCCTGGCGATACATAACCTTTGTTGTTGACCCCCCGATAAATCGTAAGCTGATTTGTGTAGGCGATCTTTTACCTCATCCCATAGAGCCGCATTTTGTAAAGCTTCCTCTACTTTTTCGTCTAAAATACTTCTATTTTTTTCTCCTCTAACCCTCAACCCATAGACCACATTTTCGTAAATTGATTTAGGAAAAGGGTTGGGTTTTTGGAATACCATACTTACCCGCATTCTTACTTCGATGGGGTCCACGTTAGGGCTAAAAATGTTTAAGGAGTCTAAGCGTATTTCTCCCTCGTAACGGTTGTTAGGATAAAGATCGTGCAAGCGATTAAAACACCGCAGTAAAGTTGTTTTACCGCAACCAGAAGGACCGATAAGAGCGGTAACTTTTTGCTTTGAGATAGTAAAACTAACATTTTTAATGGCGTGAAAATTTCCGTAGTAAAAATTAAAATCTTTAACCTCTACTTTAGGCTCTATCGTTTCTGGGTGATGAGAATTACGGGAAAAATTATCTACCATTTGATTCCTTGACGTAAACGATAACGTAAATAAATTGCAATGCCATTAATGCCTAAAGTCATCATTAATAAAACTGTTCCAGCCGCCGCTGCGTTAACTTGAAACTCTTGTTCGGGACGAGATACCCAGGTAAACATTTGAATAGGTAACACCGTAAAAGGAGCGTTTAACCAGGCAAAAAATCTCTGAAAATTGAAGAAAGGAAAGGTCGTTTCCAATGGTAAATAAGGAAATTCTCCCAGAAAAGGTGACTCCGGTAAAAACGCAATAAATGTTAACGCTCCAATGGTAACTAAAGGAGCAGTTTGACCGATGGCACGGGCTAAACCGATAATGATTCCTGTTAAAATACTCCCAGAAGAATAGGGCAGAATATGATCCCAGATTGTTTGCCACTTGGTGGCTCCAACGGCGTAGGAAGCTTCCCTTAAACTAATAGGAATGGAGCGAATAGCCTCACGGGTTGTAACAATAACCACTGGCAAAATTAACAATGCTAAGGTTAATCCTGCGGTTAAAACACTTTGTCCTAACTGGAATTGATAGACAAACAATCCTAAGGCCAATAAACCGTAAACAATGGAGGGAACACCGGCTAAATTAGTAACATTTATTTCGATGATAGCTGACAGTAAATTCTTACCGGCGTATTCCTCTAAATAAATACCCGAAGCCACACCAATGGGGATAGCTACGAAGGCGGTTACAAACATAACCAGACTGGTTCCCACCCAAGCAGAAAGAATCCCTGCTTGTTCAGCTTTACGACTAGGAAAAGAAACAAAAAATTGCGGTGTTAAACGGGGTAAACCCTCCATTAGTATCTGTAAAACTAATCCCAATAAAATGAAAATAGCGACAAAAATAATTATTAAACCTACAATTGCAAAGCAACTATCAATTAGTTTGCGTCTGGAAACATTATTGACCAAATTTTCTCGCGACATAGACCTAATGCTTAATAAATTTCTCGATAACGCTTAGCTAAAAAATAACCAATGATATTTAAAATTAATGTCAATACCACTAAGGTTAATCCAGCTGCAAATATGGTTTGATACTCTACCGTTCCGTGCGGCAAATCTCCCAAACTAACCTGGGCAATATAAGCGGTAATAGTTGCACCTTGCTCTAAGGGATTGACCGTTAGATTAGGTAATAAACCTGATGCGATCGCCACAATCATTGTCTCCCCAACCGCACGGGAAGCCCCTAAAATATAAGCAGCTCCAATACCAGAAATAGCCCCAGGGTAGACAACTTTTAAAGCAGTTTGTAAACGAGTTGCTCCCATAGCGTAAGAACCTTCTTTTAGCACCACAGGAACTGCTCTCATGGCATCTTCGCAGATGGAACTAACTAGGGGTAAAATCATTAAACCCATGACTAAACCACCACTTAACATATTAAATGTTGGTAGTTCGGTGAATACTTTTTGTAACAAAGGAGTTACTACTAATAAGGCAAAGTAACCATAGACAACTGTGGGAATAGCTGCTAATAATTCTAAGATGGGTTTAATCCATTCTCTCAGTCGTGACGAAGCAAATTCGCTGAGATAAATTGCTACCATAGTTCCCAAAGGAATAGCTACCAATAAAGCAACGCTTGAGGTAACAAAAGTTCCCGAAAGTAACGGTAAAATACCGTAGTGTTTATCGTTAAATAAAGGAGTCCACTGAGTATCTGTCAAAAAATCAAAAATAGATACTTCTCGGAAAAATAGCCAAGATTCAGTTACTAAAATATAGAGAATACCAAAGGTTGTCCCTACGGAAGACAAGGCGGCTAGAAAAAGGGCAAACTCGATAATCCTTTCTCGAACATTACGAAAGAAACGATTAGAAATTTGCCCACTACTACTATCTTTAGATAAGATTTGTGTCATGATTGAGGTACTTTAGCAATTTCTTCATCTAATGTTGTTTTGTAGGTCTCATAGTCAGTGCGAGGAACAGAACCAACCTCCCTAACCAATTCAGGCGCACTATCTAAGTAGTAATTAACGAAGCTTCTCAAAAAGTCTGGGGGGACTCGCCGAAAGTTAGGGGACAAAG
>NZ_JARVCN010000311.1:0-3767 GCF_038442745.1 Crocosphaera sp. Alani8 | reverse complement strand
ATGTTTGGCCTAAGTTTTCGCAGCGAGTGACCCCTGGCTTTTTGAGAAGATACACCCAAACTATGCTGCAATTTTAGTGGACGTTCCTTCTGATATTGATCCTCGCCTGGGGAAATTTTTACGAAATCGCGGTTATGTAGAAGGAATTCCTGTTGTCAGTGCCTATCATTTTTCTGAAGATGGAATCTTGACAATTGAGACGGAATATGAAAGGAATCAAGGTCAAGAACGCTGTTGGTTTTTAACCGATAATTTTCGGGTCAGAGTAACTACGGTTAAGATGATGAACGGAGTTAATTTAATGGGCTACTGTTCTGAGCGTCGTTGTGTTTCTCCGTTCCAACTATCAGAGTTAATTGAACAGAATCGCCAATTGGCAGAAAGGAATTCTATCAATGGATAATTGATAATTCTAGGTATTTTCAGAAAATCGGGTATGGAAACTACCGTTTTTAAACCAGTATTGTTTCAATTCATGATGAGGCGTATGCAAACTGGCCTTGGCTTGATAAAGAAGAATTTGTCGGTGATTCCCTAGCCAAACCCTCTTTTTGGGATCAACAGAAATTAAAGTCCCGCCCAAACTGATTACGCATTTTTCAAATCGTTCAATGGTGGAATAATCTAGGGTTTCAAAAATAAAAAAATTTCCTGAACAGATTAAGTGACGACTGCGAATCCAAGCTTGCATTTTTTTCCGAGCAACTGGAGGAAGCATAATAAATAGGAACAAAAAAAATACTCACAACTGTTTTGATAAGCATCTTTGTGCTTTTTCTCTTCTTTTTCACGAATTTTAACACGATTTACCTAATATTTCTGAATTGACATCCTCACTGCACTTTTATAGCAATTTTCTTATGCATAGATTATAAACTCAAAGAAAAATAGTCCCCACACTTCCCACCCCTCCCAAACTCCCCACTCTCACTAAACCGAGATTTTGATACACACAATTGAAAACTGCTATAGGGCGGTGATTCCCAAACCTTTTATTTGGAAACTTCCACCTCAGGAAGTTCTTTGGCAAAACTTTGGCGTTTTTCAAATATCAACGGACCAGTTGCTGTCCCCCACACCTGTTCATGGGTATTAATATCCAATCCTCGATCCAAACTGGCGAAAGTGTTTTCAGTTAATTCGACTTGACTAACTAAATAAGTTAGACAACCATTTCTAGTAATTAAACAACTATTTCCTTCAACTTTTCCCCGAAACAAATTCCCCTCCTCTTGAAAAATCATCGAACAGTTATAACGACGTTCAATACAATCAGGGGTAATGGTTTTGAGAATATCTTGATTTCTTCCTGCCCCTGCATATAGGATAGGCTCTTTTAAGCCATAATTTTCAACTATTACCTGTCCCTCTTCTTGGACAAATCGATGGACTCCTTGACGATAGGGACTCCAAAGATCATAGTCGTAAGCTTGCTCAGAATAAAAGCCAATCCCTTCAAAAAAATCCCAAGATAAAGGGCGAAAAAACACCCGAATATGAGGGTAATCTTTCGGACTTTCGGCGGCTTGTTTCTGGTTGCTAAAATCCCCCGCAAGCCAGTTAGCTAACTTTAGACTTAATTGTTCCTTAAGCATTTTTTGACCATCCCTTTTATATTTAGGTCTTCACAACTATAATTTGGTTCTCCTCAGTTAGTTGACGACTTATTTTGTGTTGATAGTCTAATCTTTTGTGATAAATCATTATTTGGGGTCAATAACTCGAGTTTCTGAGGAAAAAGAAGCGGTGACGACCCCTGAACCTTGACTTGTTTTAATCAAAGATACTCGTAGGCGAAAATTGGGATTGATAAACCAAATTTTTTCTTCAGCCATAGCACGATCATATGCTGTTGTTAACACAAATGTGCCATCTTCAGTAATTTGATAGTGACCAACAGAAGGAATGGTTTCTGCATAACCCATATCTCGCAGCAATCTTCCAACTTTGGGATTGTCTGGATCTGGTATGGGAACTAGAATAGTAGTCCCCTTAAAAGTTTCCTCTTTTTCATCCCAATCTGTTTCTCCTTCCCAAGTCATACGAAAAGGATGAGCAATTAAAGCCGAGTCAATTTTGTATAATTGACACATATCAATAACTTCCTTGTCTGACTCTTTTAGGGCAATAATATCAATGGTTGAAGTTACTTCTTCAAAGTGCCTGAAAGCCAGATGGTGGGCGCTGCGTTGAGAACGCCAGCTTCCTAAGGAAAGTTCAACAAATTCAGTAATATCCATTTATAAATAGGGACTGCCCAAAAAAGCCTGTCCAATAAAGAGAGCGAATTAAAAATTCGCTCTAAAAACAAGTAGGAGATGCAATTAAGACTCCCACGAGTAGAAATGCGTGGGATTCTTGCTTCATTAGGTTTGTCTAGCTGACAGTTATTACTAACTAAAAGCTCCGTCTAGATTCCCCTCCACAAGCATCTGTTTTAAGTCCACTGGTTGACCGATAGCCGACTGAAGTGTTTTTTTTGTGGTAAGTTGGGAGATACCAAAAAAGTTTCGAATTACCATATAATACAACACTTTGTACTATCTGCTATTGTGATCCACAAAGATACGGTCAAATATGACATATCTTTATTTTGTCGGTGCGACCCTGACGCTCGTGGACTAGCATACCCCATTTCACTACATTTGTGTTGAATATTTACAATACGAAAACTTTTTGAGATTTCAGGAAAGACGAAACCAGATCCTATCCTTGATTGTATTGTCAAACAAAAATTCTTATCTTAACAGAATGTCGGGCATTCATCCCTAAGTTGTAGAACGTTAGGGATGAATGCCCGACCGATAAATAAACGGCATAGCCTCAACATTCCATAACCTCGTACTATCCTGTTATCAGCAACCCAAGCCAATGATAATGTATAAAAAGAATATCCTTGGTTGACTGACGTTTATTCTCAATGCTTGCAGGTTGTGGCCTTAAACTTATCGACAGCTTACAAAAACTTCTTTGATAAACGAACAAAACTACCTAGATTCAAGTCAAAGCACGGTAGGCAATCTATTAGTTATCCTGCTAATGTCAAGTTTGAAGGAGACTACCTAAAGCTTCCTAAGATTGGCTTAGTTTATTGCGTTCGTCATAGGGATTTTGAGGGAACGATTAAGACAGTTACTATCTCAAAAAACAGTGATGGAAAGTACTATGCTTCTGTCTTAGTTGATGATGGTCTCGAGAAGCCAGAAACCTCTACAGAGGGTGTGGAATGCACCGCCGTTTGCGACTCAGATTTTAAATCCGAGTCGGTCGGCGGTAAGGCTATCGGTATAGATTTAGGATTAACTGATTTTGCTGTTACCAGTGATGGCTCAAAATTTGATAATCCTAGACATTTAGCCAAACATCAACACAACTTAAAGCGTAAGCAGCAAAAGTTATCTCGTAAACAAAAGGGAAGTAAAACCAGACAAAAAGCCAAAAACAAACTAGCCAAAGTCCATTCCAAAATCTCTAGATGTCGAGAAGATTTTCTCCACAAACTATCCCGTAAGATAGTCAACGAAAACCAAGTTATTGCTGTAGAAAATCTCAATGTCAAGGGCATGGTAAGAAACCACAATTTAGCTAAGGCTATCAGTGATTGTGGTTGGGGAATGTTTTGTACAATGTTAAAGTATAAAGCAGAAAATGAGGGAAAAGCTTATATTGAAGTTGATAGATTTTTTCCTAGTTCTAAAACTTGCAATGTCTGTGTGACACTCCTCCCGACGCTGATCCAGTAGGTACAGCGCGGGCTTCCCTACCTC
>NZ_JARVCN010000310.1:0-3775 GCF_038442745.1 Crocosphaera sp. Alani8 | reverse complement strand
CATTTCATCCCCATGTCTGAAGCCAGGGGCTTTCATGCTCCGATTTTCGGTAATTCCGGAACAATAGTAAACCAAATCTTTCGTTCAGTACAGGACATTACATCGAAATTATCGTAACCTCGCAATGCTCCTGCAATCACTTTTAATTGGGAACAGGCTTCTAAAAACTGGTGGTCAATACAGTCAGGCATAAAGACCATCAATGCTTGAGCATCTTCAGCACGTCTAATAATTTCAGCACGGGGAAGAGTCTCTTTCGTTTGGTTAGCAATGACCGTAGTATACTTGCTCAACCGTTCAATAATTTCTGGATGTACCCAATGGGTAATGACGATTTTTGGTTTCATGTTTCAATCAATTTTTGACGAAGAAAATTACTTAAAGCATCCACTAAAGTAACCATTACTAGGACAACGATTAATAAAGCAGAAACTTCTTCGTATTTGAGTAAACGCAATGCACCGATAATTTCAAATCCGATGCCTCCTGCACCAACAGCCCCCAATACCATCGAAGCGCGAAAATTATATTCCCACCGATAAAAACCCACATCAGCCATTTGAGGAAACACTTGAGGTAAAATACTATGCCAGATAATTTGTAATGGATCTGCACCAACGGCTCGTGCCGCCTCAATGGGAGCTTCATCGGTATGTTCGATCGCTTCAGCAAAAAACTTGCCAATCATTCCGATTGAATGTAATCCTAAAGCTAATACTCCTGGAAGGGTACCAAATCCCACAGCGGCCACTAAAATAATGCCCAAAATGAGTTCGGGGATGGCTCTGGTAATATTGAGTGTCATCCTAGCTATCCAAAAAACAATTGGATGGGGAGTCGTGTTTTTAGCCGCAAAAAAAGCAATGGGAAGAGATAGGGCGATCGCTAAGGCTGTTCCTGCAATACTCATGGCAATGGTATCAATTAGAGGTTCGATCCAATCGGGAGCCCGACTAAAATCAGGAGGTAACATTTCGCCAAACATTCCGAAAAAATCGGGGATTCCTCGGGAAATACGCTCTATATCCAGTAAGCCAACCAAAACAAAGCTGACTGCAATAATCCCCCCTATGATAAGAATTTTTACTAGCAACCCTAACCAAATTCTCTGTTGTTGTCGTAAAAGGCCATCATATTCCGTTCTAGAAGTTGTCATCGTTTTTAATTGTACAATTTAAGTCAATACGACTCCGTTAGGTCTAAAAAATTTATGGGACATTCCGTGTTTGGGGAATATAGGAAGAATTAAGCTTAAAACGTGATTGTTTCTTCCCACTTTTCCCCGAAAAAGAGACTACTTGCTCAATTGAGCAAAATCTAAATCGAGCATTGTCCCTAATTCGCGCACTACATCATAATCTTGATCCTCAATAGGGTCAAAACCTTGGGCTTTAAAAGGTTTCAATACTTCTGGGTCTTTTAATTCTGTAAACGCCTGACTAATTTTGGTTTTCAGTTCAGGATCGAGATCCGAGCGCATTGTCCAGGGATATTGAGGAAAAGGCTTAGATTCAGCAATCACGACCACTTTGTCGGGATCGATTATTCCTTTTTCTATTAAAGATTCAAAGATGGGTTGACTCAAACCCCCTGCCTGAGCATTCCCTTTCTCTACTGCAACCGCTACCGCATCATGTGCGCCTAAAAACACCTCTTCATAGTTTTCTTCGGCTTTGAGTCCCTTTTCCACTAACATTGATTTGGGAATTAAATGGCTAGAAGTAGATGCTTGATCGCCATAAGCCATGGTTTTATTGGCAATATCCTCAAAACTATCTACGCCGGCTTCTTTATTCCCAATAACCACCGCTTTATAAGTGGTAGAACCATTCTTATTCATGGCAGCAAACGCCTCAACATTGCTCTTCGTTTTGGCAAGCACGTAGGATAGTGGACCAAAATAAGCTAAGTCTAAACGGCCTTTACTAGCCGCTTCAATCATTGAAGAGTAATCCGTACTGACAAATAACTCCACCTCTTTATTTAATTGAGATTCTAGATAAGCTTCTAGTTTCTTGTTGTTTTGGATAACGGTACTCGCTGACTCATCTGGCAAAAGAGCAACCACTAACTTACTGGGATCTGAATTAGCTGTTTGAGTATTCGTGTTTGTTCCTTCATCAGATTGATTAACAGATGGATTACTACAGCCGACTAAGGCCAATAATACTGTTAATCCTACAGCACTTAAACTGTTTTTAATTCTTAAAGTCATCATTACTTTAACTCCTCTAAATCAACGAATAAATGAATCGAAAAATAAATTGAATCAATCAGTTTCTCCCACAGAAGCTACACCATTCACCGACTTTTCGGTGGATAGAAAGATGTCACTTCTGTTGTTACTAAAGGCTTTTTTTGGTAGATTTTTTCTACTCCAAAAGATTTTAATTGTTCGGGACTGCCATCAAACACGACTTTTCCTTGTGCTACCCCAAGAATACGATCTGCATACTCCATCGCTAATTCAACTTGATGTAAGCTGACTAATAATCCTAGTCCATCTTCACGACAAATCTGACGCAAAAAAGATAGCACTTTACGAGAACTAGCCGGATCTAAACTAGCCACTGGTTCATCAGCTAAGATAAATTGTGGTTGTTGAGCTAATGCCCTAGCAATCCCAATTCTTTGTTTTTCTCCTCCACTGAGAGCTTTAACTGGATTCAAAGCTTTCTTCAACAACCCAACTCGTTCAAGACAATCTAAAGCTAAATAACGATCTTTTTTTGGCAAAGGAAACAAACTACGAAAGGTAGAATGATAAGCTAAACGTCCGAGCAAAACATTTTGCAAAGCGGTATTTCGTTCAATTAGTTGGTGTTGCTGGAAAATGATTCCCGTGTGTTTACGATGTTCTCGTAGCACTTTGGGATGCTTGATATTTCCTAAACCATCTACTTCGATTTGTCCCGTAGTAGGTTCAATTAGATAATTAATACATCGCAACAAAGTCGATTTTCCGGCTCCCGAAGACCCTAAAAGTACCGCAAATTCTCCTCTTGCTAACTGGACAGAAACACCTTCTATCCCAACAAATCCATTTTTGTAAGTTACGCCTACGTTCTTTAAAAAGATCATTACTTTAAATTCTTCAAATTTGCTCTTGATTGGAATTGTTAATTAGTTTTTAGCTTTGATAATCAAAAGTTATCACTCCTATTTCAAGAAAAGATTAAGAATAACAGAAATTTTCTTTAAATATTTGGGGGTAGTGATTTCCATGTAGGGTGTTTATCATTCTCCAATTTGGCGAAAAAATGTACACAGGTTTTATGTAAAAAAGATAGAAAAATAAGAGGAGAAATCAACTAATGAATATAATTAAGTTGATAAATTAGGTTAATATTGAAAAAGGATTTTGCGTTTAGAGAGCATAGATTGCCCTAAAATAGAGTGAACCCATGAGTCGAGATAATAACAGGAAACGGTATTAAGGGCTTTTTTCACAAAATCATGAGTTAGGGTAATCGGAATTAAAGGAATAGTGAGAATTAGAGAATGAATATCTTTGAGAGGACAGCGTTTAGAAATGTTTTTATAATGACCGAAGATAGATTCAAGAACATCAGAAGTAGCAAGAAGAGTTTGGTTGGATTTAGGCATCTCTTGTTGTAAATAAAGGAAAAGTTGATGTTTAAAGGAGTTAAGAGAGGTAGGGACATTGAACTGGGAGCGTGTCACTTTTGCGGGTGGGGTGTTAGTTAGCGGGCATTGTCTTACAACTAAGTCCTAACCTTATTTATCTCTAGTTGCTTCTTCAACTAAATCTGAC
>NZ_JARVCN010000309.1:0-29389 GCF_038442745.1 Crocosphaera sp. Alani8 | reverse complement strand
TTTACCTCTTATTTTTGATAGTTAAATCGTCAATAATTAGTAATAGATAAAAATCGCAGACTGTTATTGGAGTCAAATTCCCATATTCCTGATGGCATAAGGCTTTCAGGCTTTTTCTCAATTCTTTCATGAATAATGCAGGTTAAGGAAACCTCGGAAACTGCTATTGCTATTACATTTTTAGTAGTTAATCTTTCCCAACTGCTCCGGCAGTTTTTATTGCCTCTTTTGTCGTTTTCTTGTATTAGTAATACAGATAGACTAAACAAACAGAATATGATAATTAAAACTTATTTTTATAATTATTTTACAGCAATTAAAGTTATCAATTCGGAGATAAATTATTGGCTTTTGGCCTCCTAATTTTTTGAACCACTTTTTCAGCAAACCCTAAGTAAATCCACTCTGCGCAATATTATGACGGTGTATTTTAGACTGTCAAGAGCAGTTTTCTATTTGATATTTTCCCGAGTCTAAATTCGTTACAATGGGATAATTATTGCCATATTGAAAGTAATTCTTGTGAATTTAGTTAAAATTATCTCAATTTAAAACCCACCCTAACTTTTTGTAAGTTAAGGTGGTTTCAGATAAAGAAAAGATTTTTGAAATTGAAGTTAAACCCCGTTTTTTAACTCCGCAAAGTAACAGCAAACTGTTTAACTAAAGCTTGGCGAATCTTATCGTGAACAGGTTCGACATCTTCATCGGTTAAAGTGCGATCGCCGGAACGATAAGCCAAACTAAAGGCTAAACTTCTTTGTCCTTCGGGAACATTTTGTCCTTGATAATCGTCGAATAATTCCACCCCTGCTAACAGTTTCCCTCCTGCTTTATTCATGGTTTTGGTTAAGTTGGCAACAGGAACATCAAGAGAGGCAAAAAAGGCTAAATCTCTTTCCACTGCAGGATAACTAGAATAAGCTTCAAAATGAGGGGTTAACAAGCTATCTCGGTTAAGAACTTTCGATAAACAACGAAAATCTAATTCAAAAGCATACACTTCATCCATCAAGTCTTTTTCTTGTCGCAGTTGGGGATGTATTTGCCCAAAAACACCTAATTTTTGCCCTTGTAACCATAAAGAGGCCGTTCTTCCTGGGTGCAACCTTTCGTCTTCTCTCTCTTGTTGATACTCTACCGATATCCCTAAGCGTTGAAAAACCCTTTCTAAAATACCTTTCGCTTCAAACCAAGTCATGGGGTTAGCTTTACCACTTCTGATCCAACGACCTTGAGGTAATAAGTCACCCCCCATAATACCGGCTAGATTGTCCCATTCGGCGATTTCGCCGTCAATCTTGCGGAAAATTCGTCCTATTTCAAAGCCATTTAACGCGCCGTTTCCTTGGGACTGGTTATAGGCAAAAGCGTCGATAATACCGTCTAAAAGATTGGTTCTGAGGGCGGAGTATTCGGCAAATAACGGGTTACTTAAGAATACTTCTGCTTTTTCGGGCTTAACTAAAGAATACTGCACTAATTCCGTTAAACCAACTCCCCGAAATACCTCTCTTACCTTGCGTTGGGTTTGATATTCAATGGAGAGTCCCCCTGCTTCGGTTTTATCCGGAAGTTGATCACAGAAGAGATCGTAACCATAGAGACGGGCCACTTCTTCGATCAGGTCAATTTCTCGTTCTAAGTCACGATAACGATAAGAAGGAATGGTTACAGACCAGACCTTATTTTCTCCTGAAACTGGGGTCAAAGTACAACCTAAGTCCCTTAAAATGCGTTCTACGTCTTCTGCCACAATATTAGTCTGTTGACCGTCTTTTTCCACTGGGCCTAAAACGTGATGGATGCGATCTAAACGTAACTCGATAGATTCTGCTGATCGATCCGGACGATGATCACTCATTTTTTGAGTCACAGGGGTTCCTCCTGCTAACTCGGTAATTAAAGCGATCGCCCTTCTACAAGCTAATTCTAACTCCGATTGATTAATTCCCCGTTCGTACCTTGCAGATGCTTCGCTGCGTAAACTTTGACTGCGAGAAGATCGACGAATGGTCACTTGTTCAAATAAAGCTGCTTCTAAAAGGATATTTTGTGTCTCGTCAGCAACTTCTGTTTCTTCCCCACCCATAACACCACCGAGGGCCACAGGAGTATCATTAGCAGTAATCAGTAAGTTAACTGGGTTTAACTTTCTTTCTTGGCCATCGAGGGTTTTCAGGGTTTCTGTTTCCTTAGCAAAGCGTACCCCAACGGTTAAGTTATCTTTGTTTCCTGCAACGGTTTCTAACTTCTGGAGATCAAAAGCATGAAGCGGTTGACCCCATTCTAATAACACTAAGTTAGTAATATCCACCACGTTATTAATGGGACGAACTCCAGCCGCTTCTAAACGTTGCTGTAACCAGTCAGGAGAAGGGGCAATTTTTACTCCTTCTATAATCGTCCCGATGTAGGTAGGACAAGCATTTCCGTCGCTGACTTCTACTGTCAAAGGATAAGTTTGTTGTTCTGGTAAAGGGGTTTGGGGAGGTTGGGGAAGGTTTAACTCTCCTCCCGTTAATGCTGCTACTTCCCTGGCCACACCGATCATACTCATAGCATCGGCGCGGTTAGCAGTAGGGGTTATATCTAAAATAACGTCATCTAATCCCAAAAAAGGACGTGCATCTGCCCCTAATTGGAGGTTATCTTCTTCAAAAATGTGGATTCCGGCTGATTCTTTTGCAAGTCCCACTTCTGCTAAGGAACAGATCATCCCTGCGGACTTCACTCCTCTGAGTTTAGCGGATTTAATTTTGAGGTCAATTTTCGGCAAATAAGTTCCCAATGTGGCGACAGGAACGTAAATATCTGCTTTAGCGTTGGGGGCCCCACAAACAATGGTTGAGGGGGTTTCTGCGCCAATATCCACTTGACAGACGCTTAATTTATCGGCGTTGGGGTGAGGTTGACGGTCGATAATTTTTCCGATCACAACCCCATCGGCCCATTGACGACGATCTTCCATATCATCTACTTCTAACCCTGCGATGGTCAAAAGATCGGCTAATGCTTCGGGGGTGAGGGTGACGTTAACGAGTTCCCGCAGCCAGTTAACGGAAATTTTCATAGTATTTTTGTATGTTGTGATCGGTGGCCAGATCCTAGTTTACCAAACAATCAAACTGTTTCTAATTTTCCCAAAACTTATTATTTAGTAATTCATCAATGTTATCTGAAAAGGGATAAATAACAGGAAAATCTGTATCGGGATAACTATCAATCATGTTCTCTAAATCAATTTGATAACTTTTTGACAAAATTTCTTTGATATAATTTTTTAGACTGGGGGAATCTTCTAACTCTAATTTTAACCTTTGACGAAAGTTTCTTATTTCTATTTCCCAACCCCGATAACAGTCAAACATGATTACATAACGACGTTTTAATAAATGTTCTAGTAAACGTATTAAATAACTTTTTACTGCTTTGCGTTGACTTTTCCCCAAAGATTCTACCTCTTCAATTAAATTATCTAGATCAATGTTTGAAAAATTACCAGACTTTAATTGTTTAACGGTTTCTTCTATCCATAAGTAAAAATCTTGATCATAAAGTTTTTTATCTGTTGTCAAAGCCATTATTTTTCTCTCTAATTTATCTAAAAGTTTAATAGTTAAATTAATTAAATTCTCGGTATTGTCTTTAGGCAATACTATACCACTGTCCCAAACTTCGCTAAACTAGGATGGGTGTCTAAATTTTGTCCTATCCCACCACTAATGGCCACAATGTCTAATACCCTAGAAACAGATTTACAAACCCTACAACAAGAGGCAGAACAGGAAATTACTGCCGTTGACAGTTTAGAAGCCTTAGAACAACTGAGAATTAACTATTTGGGTAAAAAAGGCAAACTTTCCCAAATCTTACGAGGGATGGGCAAATTAAGCGCAGAAGAACGTCCCCGTGTGGGTTCTTTGGCTAATGAAGTCAAGGAAGCTTTACAGAGTAATTTAGAACAGCAACGAAATACCCTGGAAACTGCTAAATTAAAGGCACAATTAGCGGCAGAAACCCTAGATGTGACTATGCCAGGGGTTGCCCGTACTTTGGGTCGTTTACACCCCCTTAACAGTACCATAGATCGGGTTTTAGATATTTTTGTCGGCTTGGGTTATCAAGTATCTACCGGTCCCCACGTAGAAACGGATTATTATAATTTTGAGGCGTTGAATATTCCCCCAGATCATCCAGCTAGGGATATGCAGGATACTTTCTTTTTGAGCGATAATATTTTGATGAGAACCCACACTTCTCCTGTACAAATACGCTACATGGAAACCCACGAACCTCCTATCCGTATTGTAGCCCCAGGAAGGGTTTATCGTCGGGATACGGTAGATGCTACCCACTCGGCAGTTTTCCATCAAGTAGAAATTTTAGCGGTAGATAAGGGGTTAACTTTTAGTGATCTTAAGGGAACTATTAAAGAGTTTTTAACTCAGATGTTCGGGGAGGAATTACCGGTTAAGTTTCGTGCTAGTTATTTCCCGTTCACGGAACCCTCTGCTGAAGTAGATGTACAGTGGAAAGGGAAATGGTTAGAGGTGATGGGTTGTGGTATGGTGGACCCGAATGTACTTAAAGCGGTGGGTTATGATCCTGAAGTTTATACAGGTTTTGCTGCTGGTTTAGGTATCGAAAGGTTTGCAATGGTATTACATCAAATTGATGATATTCGCCGTCTTTATAATAGCGATATGCGCTTTCTAACTCAGTTTTAATGTAACAGAATCGGTACAGGTCTTTGCCCTGTGCTACATTTTTTCTGTCACCCATTTCTGGGTGATTTCGTGACGATAACTAAACATATCTTGTAAACGAAAATCAACCCACCAACCAATTAAAATCTCTACGATTCTACCACCAGGAATTTCATATTTTATTTCGTCGGTTAATTCTGTTTGACCATTTTTTGGGGTAAATTTATGGCGATGTTCCCAAGATTGTAGAGGCCCAATTTCTTGAATATCCACAAATAAATAGGGTTTATTACATTCAGTATGACGGGCTAACCAACGAATAGGAATAAACCCTAACATTAACTGGAATTCTGTAATTGCACCTATGTCTAAACCCCCTTCCCTTTTCATAACTTTAACCGGTTGCCAAGGAGGGGTCAAAATGTCTAGGATGTCGGGGCGTTCGTGAAATTCCCAGACTTTTTCTACTGGGGCATCAATTAAGGTGGTTTTTTTAAAGGTTAGCATTTTTAGTTGGAGTTTAATAGTTAAAAACTAGAAGGTAATATAGTGCATTAATTCTGACACTATTATAGCATTTAATTGCAGTCTTTTTTGTAAATCAACTAAATTTTTATAGTTTCCTTTTTGTTGGCGATCGCTGATTATTTCTTGTATTATTTGTTCAGAAATATCAGGAATTATTGATAATTGTTCTCTAGTTGCTTGGTTAATATTTATTTTTTGGGGATTGAGTGAACTTTCGGGATCGTAATAGGAAAAAGTTAAAATATTAGCAAAGTTTTTAAGACGGGATAGGGGAATATTGGTCGCAGCGGACATATCTTCTATGGATAAAATTTCTACCCCTGTTCTAATTAATTCTACTAAATTTCTTGCTTGATGAATAGAGATGCCAGGTAATCTTAATAAGTCATCCACAGTTGCTTGAGTTACATCAATTTTTATTCCTAAATCTGCTGCGATCGCAATTTCCTCTAGGGACTGAAAACGATAATAGGGATCGTTGGCTATTTGTTGCTGTAGTTTTCTTTTCCGTGGGTTTAGTTTTTTTGACCAAGAAGAAAATACCATTTGAAAATATTTAGAGTTCAAAGATTAAAAAGCAATAATATAGCAGTTCTCATACTTTTGAGGTACAGAGTTTGTCGCTTTGAGGCAGGAGGCAGGAGGCAGGAGGCAAGAGGCAGAGGGTAGGAGTTAGGTGTACCTTATGAGTCCGAGAAACGCTATATATAGTTTATTCTACTGACAATATTTATCTTAAATTTACGATTATTTTTTTACTGCCCTAACAACTAATTGATTCTATCTAAAAGTTTACGACGTTTTTGTTCAAATTCATAATCAGAAACTAAACCTTCTTCCCGTAGTTTGTCTAATTCTCGTAACCCTTCAGAAACCGCATTCATTTGTAGGGGTTCTACTGGTTGAGGACATACCTTATGGGGGTCATTGGGGAATATACTATTAAATTGAGCATTGAATTGTTCTTCTCCCTGAACAAAATACCACACTGCATCGATAGCACAAGCAATACTCGGGATAGGGGTATTCCATAATAATAAATAAATAATTCCCCAAACTGGTTGGCCTGTATAAAATTTGTGTACACCTGCGATCGGCCAAGGTAAAATTGTACACACTAGAGCCAAAAGAATTGCTATTTTACGGTCTTTTGGACGACTTAATAGCCTTTCCAACTGTTGCATTGGGGTTAAGGGTAAGGGTAGATAAAACCAGTGTACTGTATAAGACTGTTTTGAGCAGGTTGAGTTCCTCAACGTTTCGGGTTAAATTAAGTGATTATACGGTAAACCGTAGTTTTCAATCCCTTTCAAGTCCTTTATAATGGTAAGGGAAAAATTTAAAATCGGCTGTTACTGGCACAATAAGGTATATCGTTATGGGATTTTTTGATTCAGAAGTGGTACAAGAGGAAGCTAAAAAGTTGTTTGAAGATTATCAGTCTTTAATACAATTAGGCGGTGAATATGGTAAGTTTGACCGCGAAGGGAAAAAGATGTTTATTGACCAAATGGAAGCACTCATGGAACGTTACAAAATATTCATGAAACGCTTTGAATTATCGGAAGATTTTATGGCACAAATGAGTGTTGAACAGTTAAAGACTCAGCTGGGACAATTTGGGATGACTCCTCAGCAGATGTTTGACCAAATGAATATGACACTACAAAGAATGAAGTCTGAAATTGAAAGTTAATCTGAGATTTTTACTCCGACAAAAGGACATCTTAAATAGAAATTGAGAAGGTTCTGAGCTTAATTAACAATTTTAGAAATATTGAGCAGTTAACTGGTATTTTTTATCAATTACTTCAGCTATATTATTACACTTTCCCATAGTGTAAACGACTTATGGGCTATTTTATTTAGGTAGTGATTAAAAGACTAATATCCTGATGATGATAGCTGTTTTTGTTCACTCCAATGGTAAAATAGGGGACAAATTATTACAATTAGGAAACGAATAATCTCATTTGGTTCCTTTGGAAAATAATTGAACATAGATTAAATCCTATAAGATTATGTATGATTTTGCTGTTCTTGGTGGAGGTATTGTCGGACTTTCTACGGCAATGATGTTGGGAAAAAAGTTTCCTAATGCTTCGTTAGTAGTGGTTGAAAAAGAGAGTAAAGTAGCTGTTCATCAAACTGGTCATAATAGTGGGGTAATACATTCAGGAATCTATTATAAACCTGGTAGCTTCAAAGCAAAGTTTACTCGCGCGGGAAGTCAATCTATGGTTGAGTTTTGCCAAAAACATGATCTTCCCCATGAGGTGTGTGGTAAGGTAATTGTTGCTACGAAAAAGAAAGAGTTACCCTTATTAGATAATCTCTATAAACGGGGTTTAGAAAATGGTTTAAAGGTAAAAAAAATATCCCCCGAAGAAGTGAAAGAAAAAGAACCTTATGTGAGTTGTTTAGCAGGAATTTACGTCCCAACTTCTGGCATCGCTGACTATAAAAAAGTGTGCCAAAAGTATGCAGAGATTATTCAGCAACAAGGGGGAGAAATTAAGCTTAATACTAAAGTTTTGAAAATTAGTAACAGTAATAATTGTAAATTTGTAGAAACCAATCAAGGGGAAATTCAAGCTAAATTTATTATAAATTGTGGAGGTTTGTATAGCGATCGCCTAGCACAATTGGATAAGGTGAACCCCCAAGCTAAAATCGTCCCCTTTCGCGGTGAATACTATCAGTTAACGCCTGAAAAAAGTTATTTAGTCAAAAGTCTCATTTATCCTGTTCCTAACCCTGAATTCCCATTTTTAGGGGTGCATTTTACCAAAATGATTGACGGTAGTGTTCACGCAGGACCCAATGCGGTGTTGAGTTTGAGACGAGAAGGGTATAAAAAAACCGATTTTGATATCAAAGAATTGGCTGAAGTTATTACATATCCAGGGTTTTGGAGACTGGCCGCTAAACACGCAGACGAAGGTATCAAAGAGATAATTCGCTCTTTCAGTAAGGCTGCATTTGTTAGTAGTTTACAGCAATTAATTCCAGAAGTAACAGAAAATGATATCGTTCCTTGTGAAGCAGGGGTTAGGGCGCAAGCTTTAAAGATGGATGGTAAGCTAGTAGAGGACTTCTTGATTATCCAAGATGAAAAAGCTTTGCACGTCTGCAATGCCCCCTCTCCGGCGGCCACTGCGTCCTTAGAAATTGGTAAATATATAGTAGGGAAAATTCCTCAAACTGTAGGGGTTTAGAACTTTTAAAGTTGTTAACCTTTTATTTTGATAGTTTTTTCAAGCTGATTATTGCTTACCTTAACCTCAGTTAGTTTATAAAATAGTTTATAATTTCAATACAGAAAGTAGTATTAATAGTTAAAAACTGTAGAACAAGTATAAGAAGAAAGTAGAAAAAAGTAGAACTTTGTAGAAGAGAATTGTTCACTCGAAAAACTGTCATATTTGTAGCTCAATTCTCTTGTTATTACCCTTAAACTCGAAACAGTTGAACATAAACATCGTCATCATAATCAATTATTGAGGGAAAATAACCATCATGAAAAAACAGTCATTCAATCAAATGAAAACCTTAATCAAAGGAACAGGATATGGTCTGGGATTGATAGTTCTTTTCTCTGCTTCATCGGTCAATGCTAACCCCATATTCGACTTTCTCAGAGATTACAGTAATTCTCAAACTTCTAACCCTCAAGATTATGATTATAATGTAGCGCAACAGTCCCCCGACGACATCATTATTGATACCAACCCCCAAACCACACCCCCACCACCTCCAGTAAACACCAGTTCCAGCGATACTCGTTTCGACTGTCAATATCATGAAGGTCGCTATAAAGTCATGTATCGTCCTCAATCTCAGTCTATGCAGCCCTATCCTTGGGCTATTCCCAGTAATATGGGAGATGGTTGGACAGCAGAACGTCGTTGTAGAGAAATCAGTCGTCGGTTAGAGATGTATCGACCAGATGGCCTCCTAGAATTAAGAACCAGTCAAGAGAATAGCTATGATACGATATGTGTCACCACAGAAATGGATTCCCGTTGTCGCATCGTTTTAACGGTTCCCCCCGGAAAAAATCCCGAAATTACTCGCGATCAAATCTTTCAAACCCTAGTGGCAGCAGAAGATGGACAATACACCCAGGGAGTCAATGCTTTCACTGGTGGCAGTATAAGTAACCCCCTCAACCAACTCCTCAACGGAACTATTCCACAGCTAAGTCAACCCCGTTCTAATGGTATCAACTTACGTCCTTTCTTGGATACCGCAGACGGAGGAACAGGGGAAAAATTAGAAACCACCCCCACTAACTCCAATCAACGTCCGTCTGACTCGCGTACTTTGAATCCCAACCTTTTTCGATAAGATTTAATAGTCTTCGAGGTAAAGTCAACTATCTTGAGGACTATGATCGAGTTATAATAAATAATTGATTCTGGACTCAAAACACGAGTCCTTATCAGTCTTTACCTATTTTAACGATCATGACTTCAGACTCCGCTTCCCCCAAGGATTCTCAGATCTCCTTTTCTATGGACGACTTTACCAAAGCCCTTGATGACTACGATTATAAATGCGAGAAAGGTCAAGTGGTTCGGGGGAAAGTGATACAGCATAGTGATGATGGGGCGTACATAGATATTGGTGGTAAATCTGCCGGATTTGTTCCCATCGGTGAAGTTGATTTACAGTCTCGTCCCGATCTCTCCGAAATGTTACCTATTAATGAAGAAAGGGAATTTCTCGTTATCAGCGAACAAAACGCCGATGGACAAGTGAGATTGTCTCGTCGTCAACTACAACTGAAAGAAGCTTGGGAAAATGTAGAAGAAATCGCTGAAATGGGTAATTCTGTGCAGATGAGGGTGACAAGAACCAACAAAGGGGGTGTGGTTGGTGAAGTGGAAGGATTACAAGGGTTTATTCCCCGATCGCATCTCATGGAAAAAGAGGATTTAAACGGGTTAGTAGGACAATTATTAACCGCTACTTTCCTGGAAGTTAATCAATCTGCTAATAAATTAGTTCTCTCCCAACGTCGGGCGATCGCAGCCGCCAGAATGGATAAACTTTCTGCCGGTCAATTAGTTGATGGAAAAGTGGCTAGAATTCAACCTTATGGTATTTTTGTCGATTTTGAAGGAGTTTCCGGTCTATTACATATTACTCAGGTAAGTGGTTCCCGTGTGGATGACTTGAACCATTTATTTACATACAATCAAGACATTAAGGTGATGATTTTGAGTATTGATGAGTATAAAAATCGCATTGCTTTATCAACGAAAATTTTAGAAAATTATCCAGGAGAAATTGTCGAAAAGTTCGATGAGGTGATGAAAACTGCTGATGCAAGAGTGGAACAAGCTAAAGAAAAAATGGAAAAAGAAGAGGAAAGTTAGGGCTTTTTTCTAATGATTAATTCTTGTAACGCACTAATTTTGCCCAACTGCGACACAACAAAGTCCCTTGGTGAGAAATTAGGTGAAAATTTACCTAAAGGGTCTGTTTTGTTGCTTAGAGGGGACTTGGGGGCGGGGAAAACTACCTTAGTACAAGGGATAGGAGAGGGTTTAGGTATCGCTGATGCTATTGTCAGTCCCACATTTACCCTGATCAACGAGTACCATCAAGGTCGTTTACCCCTGTATCATTTAGACTTGTATCGTCTCGAACCCGAAGCAGTGACAAGATTATATTTAGAACAATATTGGGAAGAAGAGACAATATCGGGTATTACAGCTATTGAATGGCCGGAAAAACTGCCATTGCTTCCTTTAAATTATTTAGAAATTCAATTATCTTATAGAGAGAAAACTGGTCGCAAGGCTATTTTGCAACCTGTTGGTGATTTTTGTTTTAATTTAAGTCAGATTGTTCAGTCCTTTGTTTAAACTTTCCTTTAAATATGTTTCCTCAGAAAAATAAGTTAAAAGTTAAAGCTTTTTATATCACAATAATATCTACAGTTTTTTTTATTTTAGCAGATTGTGTTTACGCTCAACCTTCGGAAGTTACTTCAGAAAACTCTCTTGATTTACCGCCAGAAGTTATTAATAATAGTTCCGTTTTACAACGATGGATGAAAGAGGTTCCCGATGTTTTAGATGACATCAATAATGACCCTAGTTTTCGTACTAGAATAGGTATTGGATACGCCGAGTTTCCCTCCACGGAACACGACGGAGGACTAAATATTTCTGTAGATGATATCTTTATCGGTAGAACAGGTTTAACTATTAGTGCAGACTACGAAACATCTTTTGGAAAAAGGGATGCAGGTGGGGTTAATTTACAGTATTATTTATTACCTTTGGGCTATTATGCTAATGTTGCACCGGTAGTAGGTTATCGTTCTATTAGTACCCGAAATTACTCAGAAGACGGGGTTAATATTGGTGGAAAAGTTATCTTTCCCTTGTCTCGTTCTGGGGCTGCTGATTTGTCTTTTTCTCATACTTTTATTTCTCCTGGAGAAGATGATGAAGTTGGGGTTAGTAATGTTTCTTTTGGTTATGCTATTACTCCCGAAATTCGCCTAGCAACGGAAATCGAAAAACAAAACTCACGGGTGAAAAAAGATAGTCAGTTTAGTATTATTTTGCAATGGATGCCTTAGATCTTAAACATGAGAAAAGTTATTGTTTATTTAAAAGTTTTAAAGTTATTTTGGGGTACGGCGATCGCCGCAGAGTTGGAATATCGTTTGAACTTTTTGATCGCTGTATTTAGTAGTTTGACTAATTTAGCTGGGAGTATTTTCACCTTATTTTTATTTTATCGCACCGACTATACTTTTCAAGGATGGAGTTGGAACGAATCGTTAATTGTTTTAGGGGTGTTTACTTTTCTTCAGGGTATTTCTGCTACCTTATTAGTACCTAACTTAAATCGAATTGTTGAACAAGTACAACAAGGAACCCTCGATTTTATACTCCTAAAACCCATTAGCAGTCAGTATTGGCTATCGTTAAGAAGTCTCTCCCCTTGGGGTTTTTCTGATCTTCTTTTCGGTTTACTTATTATTATTTATGCCAGTTTTCAATTATCTTTAAATATTTCTAATTATTTCTTAAGTATAATAACAATTGGCTGTGCTATCATTAGTTTGTATAGCATTTGGTTTATGTTAGGAGCTACCAGTATTTGGCTTGTGAAAATCTACAACGTCACTGAAGTATTAAGAGGATTATTAGAGGCAGGAAGATATCCTATTTCTGCTTATCCTGCTGCTTATCGAATCTTCTTTACGTTCGTAGTTCCTGTAACTTTTTTAACCACAGTTCCTGCTGAAATATTACTGGGAAAAAATCAAGAAATATGGCTTTTATTTTCAGGTTTATTAGCTGTATCGTTACTGTTTGTATCCCATTGCTTTTGGCAATTCGCCTTAAAGTTTTATACCAGTGCTTCTAGTTAACTTATTTTCAATTCAAGTGAGGGGTCTTATTATTATTTAGTTATGCATCACAATCCAGTATTTATTAAAAACCTTAGTTATCGTTATCCTGATGGAAACTTAGCACTTGATAGAGTTAATATATCAATTAAAGCTGGCGAGAAAGTTGCCTTAATTGGGGCAAATGGTTCAGGAAAATCTACTTTACAATTCCATTTAAACGGGATTTTTTTACCCCAAGCTGGAGAAATAATGATAGGAGAGTGGGCAATTAATAATGAGAATTTAGCCCATATTCGTAACTTTGTGGGGTTGGTTTTTCAAAACCCTGATAATCAGTTATTTATGCCCACAGTTTGGGAAGATGTAGCCTTTGGACCAATGAATAAAGGAATAAAAGGACATGAATTAAAATTAACTGTAATAGAGGCAATGGAAGCGGTTAATATTAATCCAGATATCTATGCTTCTCGTAACCCCGATAACCTCTCAGGAGGAGAGAAAAAAAGGGTAGCGATCGCTGGAGTTTTGGCCATGAATCCCCAAGTATTAGTATTAGATGAACCTTCAGCGCAACTAGATCCCCATTCCCGTCGCCAACTAATTAATTTGTTGCACAAATTACCTTTAACTCTCCTAGTTGCTACCCACGATCTCGATCTTGCCTGGGAACTATGTGAGAGAACCATTATATTAAGTAAAGGGCAGGTGGTTTATGACGGAAAAACTGATAGAATTATGAGTAATCATGGGTTTTTGGAACAACACGCTTTAGAAGCCCCTTTAAGTTTCAGTCGTCCTTATTGTAATTTACAAGACAGACCAAATCTCGCCTTCCCCAATAATAATCAATTATCTATGGTAAATGATTAATTAATGAAGCCAACCTTTAAGAATTCAACAGACTGGGAAAAAGCAGAAATACTCATGCAACCTGCTTTTATTAGAGTAATGGATAACCTGCGAAAACAACTAGAAAAATCCAACTTAGTTGCTAAATATGAGGAAGTACAAGAACCTTTGCCCGGCTACCATTTAATATTAACCCAGGAAGAAAAATCTATTACCATCAGCATTTGGGAGATTTGCTTTCAAGTCTGTTTTATAGATTATCAGCTTTCATCGGTAAACTCATCGGAGAGTAGTGTAATTGTGGAAATTGATGAAAATCTTTTTGATGAAGTTCCAGAAATTAACTGGCAAAACCTAGAAAGAAAAACGCAAAAAGTTATTGAAAATCTTATCCATAACTTTACTAAAGTTTAAAACCATAACTTCAAGGAAAATTATGTTACAAGACTTAAGGGAACTACAAAAAGAATCTGGTGCTATGTTAACAGAAAATGGGGAAATTGTTGCTAGTTTTGGCAACGATATTCAAGGGTTTAACAGTGCTTACGATGATGTAGTAATTTGCGATCGCAGTCATTGGGGAGTCTTACAATTGACAGGAAGCGATCGCTCGAGATTTCTTCATAATCAAACAACTAACAATATTAATAGTGTACAACCTGGACAATTATGCGACACTACCTTTATTAATTCTAATGGCAAAATTCTCGATTTAGTAACCGCTTATCTAACAGAAGATAGTATTTTCTTATTAGTTTCTCCGCAACGTTCTACTTTACTTTACCAGTGGATGGATCGTTATATTTTTCCGATGGATAAGGTCGAAGTTAAGGATATTTCTGAGCAGAATGCTGTTTTTACTGTGGTGGGAAAAAATGCGGCAACAAAATTAAATGGATGGGATATTGCCAGTACAATTATTACTGAATTATCCCCCAACCAACATAATTACATTACAATTAATGATGAGAAAATTATCATTGCTTATAGTACTGGTTTAAAGCTACCTGGTTATACCATAATTGTCCCTGAAAGCTTAAGTAAAACAGTTTGGCAAACAATAATTGATTTAGGTATAACTCCTATCGGTAATGGTGTTTGGGAACAATTAAGAATTAAACAGGGAAGGCCTTATTCTGATCACGAGTTAACGGAAGATTATAACCCATTAGAAACTGGTTTATGGTCAACTATTTCCTTTGATAAAGGATGTTATATTGGACAGGAAATAATTGCTAGGCTAAACACATATCAAGGAGTTCAAAAACGTCTTTGGGGTATTAAATTAAATCAATTGGTCGAACCTGGAAATACAATTATGATAGACGACAAAAAAGTCGGGACTTTAACCAGTTCTGTTGCAGTAAATGATGAATATTTTGGCTTAGCTTACATCAAAACCAAAGCAGGAGGAGAAGGATTAAATGTTACCATAGGAGACGCTACCGGAGAATTAATTCCTGTCCCATTTTTAAGCCATGAGTATTATAAACCTGAATCAAAATAAAATGCTCATGAGTGGAATATTAATTAATTAACGATTTAAAAGGATATAAACAAATTTCTCCATCATCACAACCAGCTACAATAGTCTTATTATCAGGACTAATAGCGACAGCATAGATCTTATCTTTATGGGAAATAGAAGCAAGACATCGCTTTTCTTTTAAGTTCCATAATTTTAATGTTTTATCCTTACTACCACTGACTAAAAATTTATTATTAAAACTCAAAGCAATAGAAGTTACTTCTTCTGTATGGCCTGTTAAAGTCAGTAACTCTTCTCCAGTCTCCACTAACCAAAGTTTAATCTTTTTATCATTACTACAACTAACAATAAATTTTCCATTATGACTAAAAAGAATAGAAAAAATACCACCAAACCAGTCAGAATGTCCCGTTAAAATTTTAGTTTTATTATTTTCTAAATCCCATAGTCTTATAGTTTTATCGTTCCCATCTCCACCACTCGCTAAAAGCTTTCCATCGGGACTAAATGCAACAGATAAAACATGATCAGAATGTCCCTCTAAGGAATAAATATTTTGTCCAGTTTCTATTGACCATAGCTTAACTAATTTATCATGACTAGCACTTGCTATAATTTCTTGATGGGGGTGAAATGCAATAGCATTTATCTTTTGAGAATGTCCAGTGAGTGACTTAATCTCTGTTTGGGTTTCTAATGACCACAACTTAATTGATTTATCCTTACTACCACTTGCTACTATGTTTTTATGGGGATGAAAAGCGACACAATTAACTGAAGGAAACCAACCATTATCTTTATGTCCCTCAAAAACAATACTTGACTTTTTTTTGATGTCCCAAACCCGTACAGTTCTATCACTACTACCACTTGCTAACAATACACTATTTTTATGAAAGGTTAAAGACTTAACTTTATCAGTATGTCCTGAGAGACGATATCCCCTTACTAGGTTACTTTCTATCATGAATAAATAAGATTAACGACACTTGTTTGCTATCTCATTATTCCCGAGAAATAAGTATAAAATAACAATTAATAAAACAAAAGGTATATTTAATCTCTACTGAACTCCTGCAGCAAAGACTTGTTCCGCTATCAGATTTAATCTGGGAAATGCGGAAGATAGAATGCGATCGCCTTTGCGAAACTGTTGAAGTTCATATTCTCCATTCACCAATTTACAAACTGTAATTGTTGGTTGTTTTGGGGAACCAATATAACGTCTACCCCCTATTCCCAGATAATCTACGATCCAATATTCATCAATACCAATACTTTCATAGTCTGTCATTTTTAACCCATAATCATCTCGCCAATTTGTTGATACTACCTCAACAGTTAAAGCAATGGAGTCTCCATTCTCAATGACTGATGCTTTTTCCCAATGGGGTTCATTCCCTAAGTTGGATCGCTTAATAACCGTAACATCTGGTTCGTATCCTGTATTGTTCGAGATTTTGACAATATACTCTCTGGGTATGAAATAAGGAACTTGCAGATTATCAATCAATGAGTTCAAACTTTTAATCAAAAATCCAGCAATTTCTGAATGTTTTCCCCTCGGTTTTGACATCTCCACAACTACTCCACGTCTCAATTCGTAGCCATTTTGTGAACTCTCTGGATACCAATCGAGGAATTGGTCGATTGAGATCGGTTTTTTATCAATCTCTACAATCATTGAGTTCATGACTCCTTTGAATCTTAAATCTATCAAAACTATTTTAGCAATTAATGAAAAGTTAAAATAAAATATTTTCTTTGATTCCATAAGCTAAAATACCTAAGATTTTATCAATATCTCTCAAATAATATTCAGTTAAATCAATTTCAACTTGTTCATTTTTCAATCTTAAAAAACGCCAATTAGTCCCAGATGTTACAGTTCCTAAGATACTAGATATGGGTTGTCCTTCTCTTTGATTAAAAATTTGAGCCGCCACCATTTCTGCTAAACATTGACCTAACCCTCCCACTAAGTCCTCCTTCTTAGCTTCAACAATAGTAATAACAGGATATTTAATAAACAATAATTCCTCAGAACCTGTAATCAAAAAATCACAATTACCATTTAGTCCTTTACTTGTATCAATAGTAAAATTTACCCCGGAAAAAAAACTTATCTTTTTAGAAAAATGTTTTCTTAATTCAATTAAAATCGGGGTTATAATTAGTTCAGATCGAGATTTTTCCGTATTACTTCCTAATGCTAGAATTAGATTATCTTCTAAACTATCATTTAACAAATCACTTGGTTCTAAAGCTTCCACTTCCTTAAAAAGATTAAGGGTTTGGCAAGATTTTAATTCAAATACCTTCAAGATATCAGGTAAAGTAAAATCACTGTAAGACATTGGTTTAACTCCTATGGAGACAATACTAGACAAGTTTTGAAGATTTTGGTTGACAAAAGCTACTCACTGGCCACTGCTTCCTGACTTTGATCTTAGACAAAATGCCCAAAGGGTGTAACTTTCTGCTAATATCTTAGAGAAACGTTAAGAAACATTACAATTTTATATAAATGAAATTATTAATTGTTGGCGCAACAGGGACGCTAGGGCGACAGATAGTACGTCGTGCCTTAGATGAAGGACACGAAGTCCGTTGTTTAGTCAGAAATGCTAGAAAAGCGGCTTTTTTAAAGGAATGGGGTGCGGAGTTGATGATGGGGGATTTTTGTAAACCCGAAACCTTACCCCGTGTTTTAGAAGGAACAGAAGCTATTATCGACGCAGCAGCTGCCAGGCCAACAGACAGTCTATCCATGAAAGAAATAGATTGGAACGGCAAAGTTAACCTAATTCAAGCGGCAAAAACAGCAGGTGTTGATCGCTACATCTTTTTTTCTATCCTCAACGCTGAGAAATATGCTGATGTGCCATTAATGAAAATAAAGCACTGTACAGAGAAATTTTTAAAAGAATCAGGACTAAACTATACTATTTTAAGACCTTCTGGCTTTATGCAGGGCTTAATTGGTCAATACGCCGTACCGATGTTAGATAACCAGGCGGTTTGGATCTCAGGAGAAAGCACTCCCATCGCTTACATGGATACCCAAGACGTAGCTAGACTGACCGTTAAGGTTCTAGAAGTCCCCGAAACCCAGAAACAAACCTATCCTATGGTGGGAACAAAAGCGTGGACAGCAGAGGAAATTATCGCCTTGTGCGAGAGACTATCAGATAAACGGGTAAAAATTGCCCGTGTACCCCTAGGACTGCTAAGATTTTTACGTCGCTTTACTCGTTTCTTTCAATGGACGTATAATATTTCTGATCGTCTAGCGTTTGCCGAAGTTTTGGCTAGCGGTAAACCCTTAAATGCCTCCATGGAGGATGTTTATAAAACCCTTGGGATTGATCCCAAGGAGACGACCACTTTAGAAGCTTATTTTCAAGAATACTTTAGTCGTATTCTTAAAAAGCTCAAAGAAATTGATTACGAAAAGAGCAAAGCCAAGAAGAAAAAGAAAACTCCTTTCAAATCTTCTGTGTAAGTTAAGGCTCATTCAGGATAATTTGTTGTGCCAAAAGTCGGCATTATTTTTAACGATCTCAAACCCGTCGCTTGTAAAGCTGCTCAAGATTTACAAACTCAGTTGACGGAAAAAGGCTGGACTGTTGTTTTAGAGACTGGCCGAGGAGGACTCCTTGGCTATTCTCGCCCAGAAAGTCCCGTCTGTCATACCCCCATTGACAATTTAATTCCCCCTAATTTTGATCAGGACATGGACTTTGCTATTGTTTTCGGGGGAGACGGTACGGTTTTGTCTGCTTATCGACAGTTAGCACCTTGTGGTATTCCCTTATTAACCGTTAACACGGGACACATGGGCTTTTTGACCGAAGTTTATCTCAACAAGTTATCAGAAGCTTTGGATAAGGTTTTGATAGGAGAGTACGAAATAGAAGAACGTACCATGTTGACGGTGCAACTACATCGTGAAGATAATCTACTCTGGGAGGCGTTATCTCTCAATGAAATGGTCATTCACCGCGAACCTTTGACCAGTATGTGTCATTTTGAGATCAAAATTGGCAGACACGCACCAGTAGATATCGCTGCCGATGGTCTGATTTTATCCACTCCTACGGGGTCTACAGCCTACTCTCTAAGCGCAGGAGGACCAGTTGTGACCCCTGATGTACCGGTGCTGCAATTAGCCCCTATTTGCCCCCATTCTTTGGCTTCTCGTTCCTTGGTATTTTCCGATAAGGAAACTGTAAGTATTTTTCCTGCAACTCCTAATCGCATGGTTTTGGTGGTGGATGGGAACGGAGGGTGTTATGTATTGCCCGAAGATAGGGTTGATGTGCAGAAGTCTCCCTATTCTGCTCGTTTTATTCGCTTAGAAGACCCGGAATTTTTCCGCATTTTACGCGAAAAGTTAGGATGGGGACTACCTCATATTGCAAAACCGACTTCTGTTGAATTACCCTAAGCTGTTAAGCATCTAAACCGCTAGTTGAGACTGCAGGGGAGCAGGGAGCAGGGAGAAAGGATTTAAGCGTTTATCCTAAAATTATCAATAAGTGTTTTAAATGCACAACAGCTTAGCATTAGTTCGGGGTTCAGAATTACGAGTTATTAATATTACTCTATAAAAAAGCTAATTAGATACAGGAGTAATAATATTTAGAAATTACGTAATTTTATTTCCAGAAATTGATCATTTAAGCTAGTCATTAATTGTTCTTTCCACGAGTAAAAGTTATTAATCATCCATTGGTAAAGACCATCCTAAACGAGTGGGTTGTTCATAAATCTTTTTTAAAGTATTAATATCCCGAGAAGAAATAGGAATATATGAACTTACTTGTGAAAAATAAAGAACATCATTTTCTTGTAAACTATGACCCCAAATTCCTAAAGCATGACCTAATTCGTGACGTGCCGCAGATAGGGTGGCCACTGGACTTAAACGGGGACTAATTTGTATAGTCATCTTGTGAAAAAGTTTACTATTTCTAATATAAAATTCGTAACGAACTTGAGCAGTTTTGGCGCGGGGAATTTCTAATTTTCCTGTTTCTGGATCAACTTGAACGTCTATTGGGGGATCGATTCTCTCTATGATAATATCCGCTAATTCTGCTTCCTTAACTTCTGTCATGGGTAAATAGCTATTCCATTCGCTAATAGACTTTTCTACTGCATTAACCCATTGATTAAACCGACGAGTTGTAGCAGCAGTATCATTAGGATTATCGGGACGATCAAAATAAACTTTAACGGGAAATTCTGACCACAATAGATGTCCTGCGACACTGGGTTCAATTTGCTCGAAATAATCCCCAGAATAGGGTTTATCTTCCCACTGACTTAAGGTGGTTGGTAAGGAATGTTTTTGTAAGGAGGGTAAATATTTTTCTAGGTCTTTTTCTATTGCAGAGGAAGGGGTAATTATCAATAGCAAGAAAGAGATAATTACGGAAAATTTTAACAAGATTTTGTAATCAAATTTGTACCTCATCCCCTTGCTCATAAATGGATTAGTTGTAAACTTTGAAATAGCTTCCTAACCTAAGATAACTAATTATTTAAAATTTTACCTGGCGACGATCTAATCTTGTTTTTATCCAGTCAATACAACTATCAGCATTGAGAAACAAAGTTGGTGCGGCAATATTTCTTAGTTCATCAGAGGGATAATGATCATAAAAGCATCTTTTTCCTTCGTAATGAATGATAATTAATGTATTTTGGTAGGTATAACGTTTATCAAAATAGTTATCTTCTCCTAGATGGATGCTATTTTCATTAAGATATTGCTGAGCAATTTCTACAATACCAGTCAAGGTATTGGAACAAACTTGTGTGGGATTTTTAGCTTTATGGAGTTCATCTTCGTAACCTTGTGCTGATAACAGGACATAGGAATAAATAAACTCACCACTAACTTTTGCTAAAAGGAAAGGAATAATTAGATACCCTTGATAACTAACTGATTTCTCGTACAGAAAACGGTTCATAATTAAAAGTTACTTATGTTTAATAAATTAAAGTAAAACAATAGAAAATTAGGGTAATTGAATCTAAACTTCTTAGGGGAAATTTTTATCTACAAAAACAACACTAAAAACTAACTTATAAATTGTTTATGTAACTATCATATCAGATAATGTACCCTTCGCAAAGACGGTGATTAACTTTTTAAATCTATAAATAAATAAGTCTATATTCACCTGATATAATCATCTAAATTGTAAACTCATCAAATTTAATAACATTAGAATCTGGTTTACGAGTATCAAAGTAATAGCTACTAACTGTACCTTTTTCTGTGTCTAAAATACTAAAAACTGTGATCTCGTTACTAGCAATGTAAGGCAGAGGATTATTATTTTCGTCTCTTAAAGGTGATATATTAGGAATAATTGGTTCAAGCCCATTGGGATCATCTAGCTGAGAATAATTCAATGGTGAATAATCAGGGGGAATTGGTCTTTTATTATCTTTTACGTGTGCGCCATAACTATTACCGACGTTAGAAGATTCTAGAAAGTGAATACCTTTTGGACTTACAAAACGGTTCCAAAGATGAGAGTGTCCATAAAAAACTAGGTCGACTTCTGCTGTTTCTAAAAGTGGCTTTAAATCTCGAATAATATAATCATCTTCTTTGGGATATTCATAGCGAATTTCTATTATCTTGCCGTCCTTGTCATAAGTAATCTTTTCTATGGGATGGGTATAAGGTGGAACAATATTTCCTCCTAAAGTATGAACCGGATGATGGAACATGACAACCTTATATTTTGCCTGTTTGAATGCTTCGCTTTCTAGTTCTTTGGCTAACCATTGATATTGCGTACTACCTTTTTCAATCCCTCGAAAAATATGCTGTCCATAACCCCTATTTTGGGGATTATTTAATGTTTGTTGGGATTCTTGATATCTTCCTTTAACACTATTTTTTAGGCTAGAAGAACGCCATAGATTGGTTACTTGTAACACCACTAAACGAATATCTCCAAACGTCACCGCATAATAATGACTGTTATTGGATTCTGTTTGAGGAAACGCAAAAATCTCTTCGTAGGTATCTGTATTAAATGAATTGTTTTTCAGCCAATTCTCTTTAAAGTTTGAACTATGCTCAGGATTAATACTGTCAGCTTTTTCTCGGTAAATATTTTCGGCTACTTCTTTAGGGATAGCATCAACAAACTGTTGCGATAATCGTTTACTTTCTGACCACCTTCCCATAACTTCGTGATTACCAATAGTGGGAAACAAAGGTGCAAATTGAATCAATTTACCACCTCGATAAACAGTGTTTTCTATGGTGTAATTAGCCAATCCTTGAAGACAGGGAAAAAATGCACCACCTCTTTGATCATCAAACCATTCCGAGGCACGATCAGGAATATTAACCAAATCACCAGCTACAAAAATAGCATCTACTGAACCAATTGTTTCGACAACTTTTTGCAGATTTGCTGCCACCATCGGTTTTAATTGGTGGTCAGAGGTTAATAAAATTTTTAAAGGAGTGTTTTTCTGGGGAGAAGGGTTTAAGGAAAAAACATTACTCTCAACTCGATTGTTATCAACCACACTAACAACTTTGTAAGGTATTTTTTCTCCCTGAGTTAATCCGCTAATTTCTCCTTCGTGTCGCCAGATATCTCTCTTGGTTGTTTCAGAATAATCACCTTTTACTTTTGATTGTTGATCTTCTCTGGTACGACTCAATTTATTTGTTGTTGCCAAAACCTCTTGCTCTAAATTGTGTCCATAAATGATTTTATGATCGACCCCAGAAAATTCCGTAAACCAAACAACTTTAACCGATGATGTTGTTGGAAACTGTAAAAAAGGATCTGTCAGTAAAGAATAACTAGAATTAGGACTGGTGGAGGACATTTGTATAACGAATAAAAAAGCAAATACGAATAATAAAATAGTAATAGTTTTCAAAACTTTAACCCAGTCTTAAAACCCTAGGAAAACAATCAGGAATATAAAAAATTTAACAATAGTTAGTGAACATCTGTCACAGATAAAGAAAAGCTTGGTAAACTATATTAGATAGCTAATGAATCTACCTATGAAGATTCTTGTAATTTCATCCCTTTTTCCTTATCCACCAATACAGGGAAAAGCCCAAGTGAGAACTTTCTCCCTTCTTAAACATCTTAATACAAATTATGACATTACCCTAGTTACTCAAAAATCCGACCAGGTATTAGAAGAAGATATTGACGCACTGCAACAGCAGATTAGTCATTGCCATATTTTTCCAGGAGTCACCCGCCAAGAAAATGGGAAAGGTTTCTTGGAAACTGCCAAAAAACTCGGCATTTTTGTGCAACAAGGGACACCACCTCGGGTTTTATCCCATTATTCCCAAGCTATCCAAGAATGGGTAGATAATGCCATCGCATCTGGAGAATACGATATTTTGTTATGCGAGGGAAGTGCTAACGAAATCTATGCTAGACCAGAATGGCAAGGAAAAATCCCGATGGTTATCGATATTCATCGGTCGGTCTACGGTATATATAAGCAAAAAATTGAAACCAATGGTAACGATAGCGGATTGAGAGAACAATTAAGCTTACCCTTATTACGTCGTTATGAAAGACAATATTGTGATAAATTTGCCTCTGTCATCGTAGCTAATCAAACAGAACAACAAATCCTCAAAAGTTTAAAATTAGACATTCCCATAACCCTCGTTCCCAACGGATTAAACCTAGAAGTTTTCCCCAAACGTCCCATCAATCAATCAGGACATCGGATAACTTTTGTGGGGAGGATGGATAAACCTGCTAACATCGACGCTGCAAGATTTTTTAGCTTAGATGTCTTCCCGAAAATTCGTCAACGTTATCCCGAGGCAACCCTAGACATAGTGGGAAATCGTCCCGTATCTGAAGTCCTAGAATTAAATGAACTATCCGGGGTGAATGTCACAGGACAAGTCCCTTGTGTTCTCGATTATCTTCACAACACAACCGTATCTGTTATCCCCATTCGCAACAGCATCGGCACAAAAATGCGTACCCTCGAAGCATTGGCCACAGGAACCCCCCTAGTTGCCAGCAATTATGGTTTAGAAGGATTACCCGTGGATAGTCCAGGACAACCTTTAGTGGCCATGAGAGCTAACGATATAGATGAATACGTTTATGGGGTTGGTCGTCTGTTTCAAGATGAAAAATTACGAGAAAAATTATCCCACAATGGACGCACTTTAGTAGAAAATAAATATACTTGGGAGCAAATGAGTCGACGCTATGAACAAGTATTGCTCAATACTTATGATAAGTTTATCTCTTAGGGACAGAGGGAAGTTAGTCAACCCCTATTAGTTGTTCCATGTCCCACTTCAGGTCTACTGATTATGTCTAATCCTCAAATCGCCGCTATCATCTGTACTCATAATCGAGATCGCTATTTGGGCGATGCCATCGAAAGTCTTTTAGCCCAAGAGGAGGTCAATTGCGAAGTCTTAATCGTAGATAACGGCTCCACAGACAACACAAAAGAGGTTGTTACCCCATTTTTGTCAAAACCTCAAATTCAATACGTTTACGAGCCGATTCTGGGGTTATCGGTTGCTCGTAATCGTGGAGCCAAAGAAACCACTGCACCGATTTTAGCCTATTTGGACGATGATGCTATCGCCTCTCCTGGATGGTTAAAGGTTTTAGTAGATGCCTATGAGCAGAACCAGAAATTAGCCATCGCAGGGGGTAAAGTGACCCTAATCTGGCCCGATAATATCACCCCTCCCTCCTGGATTTCTGGAGCCTTAGCAGGGGGTTTGGGGGCTTACGATTTGGGGGAAACGGTGGTTTCTATCACCAATCCTCAATTTACCCCAAGGGGCTTAAATTATTCCTTGCGACGGTCGTTTTTAGAAAAAATTGGCGGTTTTGATGCTAACTTGGGTAGGGTGGGCAAGAAATTGCTCTCCAACGAAGAGTTATTTATGACAGAACTAGCCTTAAATCAAGGGTGGGAAGTGGCTTATCTTCCCGATGCCCTAGTTGCCCATAACGTTGCCCCAGAGAGGCTTCAGCGTGGTTGGTTTTTAAGTCGTAGTTGGTGGCAAGGGGTGAGCGAATGTTATCGAGAAGAAATCGCCGGGCGAAACGGCATTAACCAGCTAGGAAGAGGAGGGGAACGATTAATAAGAGGCTTGTATAAATCATTAAAATATATCGGTAATCCCGCAGAAAGTTTTGATAACTTGGTTTACGCTTACGGTCAAATTGGGTACTTAAAAGAAGCCATACAATTACTTTTTAAACCTTCTCAATCTTCAAAAAAATAACAGGAAAAATGGGACAAAAAACGGCTTTAATTTGCGGCGTTTCCGGCCAAGATGGGGCTTATTTAGCTCAGTTTCTCTTAGACAAAGGTTACATAGTTTGTGGAACCTCACGGGATGCACAAATGTCCTCGTTTACAAACTTAGTTCGTCTAGGAATTCGAGAACAAGTTAAGGTTGAGTCTATGTCCCTCAATGACTTTCGTAGTGTACTGCAAATTCTCCACAAAATTGAACCAGACGAAGTTTATAATTTAGCAGGTCAAAGTTCTGTAGGACTATCTTTTGAACTACCGGTAGAAACCTTAGAAAGCATCGCCACTGGTACCCTAAATTTGTTAGAAGCTATTCGTTTTACCGGCGCACCGATTAAGTTTTATAATGCAGGTTCAAGCGAATGTTTTGGAGATATTGGCACAACTCCTGCCGATGAATTAACCCCTTTTCGTCCTCGTAGTCCCTACGCTGTGGCTAAATCTGCAGCCTTTTGGGAAGTGGCTAATTATAGGGAAGCTTACGGTATTTTTGCCTGTTCTGGTATTTTATTTAACCACGAATCTCCCCTCCGTCCCCGACGGTTTGTAACGCAAAAAATTGTAGCAGCCGCTTGTAAAATTGCGCAAGGTTATTCCCATCAATTACAGTTAGGAAATGTTACCATCAAACGAGATTGGGGTTGGGCCCCTGAATACGTCAAAGCTATGTACTTGATGCTACAACAACCCCAAGCTGATGATTATGTTATTGCCACAGGAAACAGTTATTCCTTAGAAGATTTTGTGAGAGAAACCTTTAATTGTTTAGAATTAAACTGGCAAGATTATGTCAGTAGCGATCAAAGTTTATTTCGTCCTACAGATATATCTTATAGTTGCGGTAATCCTCGCAAAGCAGAAAAAAAATTGGGTTGGAAAGCTCGATATAAAATGCCAGAAGTAGTTAGAATGATGGTAGAGAATGAGATTAAGCAACAAGGGTAGGAAGTTACAAAACCCCTACCCCTGAACTAATTAGTTAAACAAGTTAAGATTAGAAACGATCACGGCCTTTGCCACCACCGTTAAAAGAACCACGAGGTTCTCTTTCCCTCGCTTTATTAACTTTTAGGGTACGACCCATCCACTCAGCATCGTCTAAGCTAGAAATGGCTACCTCTTCTTGCTCATCAGAGTTCATTTCCACAAATGCAAAACCCCTTATGCGACCGGTTTCACGGTCTACAGGGATATGAACACGCTTAACCTGACCATATTCAGTAAAGACTTCGTTAAGGTCTTCCTTGGTCACTTCATAGGATAGGTTTCCTACATATATTGACATTTCAGATTATCTCCGTTGTGCAAAAGGATTGTAGAGTTTGGGTTATCGGAGAGAATCGTGCAAAGGCGGAAAGGGTAATTACCCGTTAATGCTGATAACAAAATCTACTACCGAATACTTATTTGTCTCAACTAATACGGTAACATATTTTTTGAGCAATTATAATATAATTTACTTACCAATAAGCCGAGTTTGATATAAGAAAATTTATAGAAAATCTGTCGAGATAAGCAGTGTCAAACAACTGTTATCTCCTCAAAAAAACTTAACACCGAACTCAGGTTGATAATTTTTATTTTTCCAGATATAAAGTGTGCGGAAGGAGATAAAGGATAAATTTCGGATAAAATAGTCTTTTAAAAGATGATTTGATCAATTTAGGAATCAACTATGAGATTATTAATGATTTGTGCAACTTTTCCCTATCCTCCCAGTCGAGGAGGAACTCAGGTGAGAACATTTAACTTATTAAAACAGTTAAGTGACAATCACGAAATTACTCTAGTTACCCAAAAAGCTGAAGATGTTACTGAAGAAGAAATAGAAGGTTTAAAAGCTTGGGTGAAGACTTTGATGTTATTCCCTCGCCCTAATAACCCACAAACAGGAATAGTGGGAAAAATACAGCGATTTGGTCAATTTTTTATCACAGGAACTCCTCCTAATGTTTCTTTTTTGTACGATCCAAAGATTCAAAACTATCTTGATGAAGCAATTAAAAATAATGAGTTTGATGCCATTACCTGTGAACATAGCGTTAATGAAATTTATATTCGTTCTCGTTGGAAAGATAAAATAAAAACAGTAGTTAATAGTCATAGTTCTGTTTATCGCACTTGTAAACACCAATTAGCAACAGGAACTTCCGAAAATCAGCAAAGAGATCGGCTTTATTTACCTTTATTAAAACGCTACGAAAAACGAGTTTATGAAAAGTTTTCTCATGTTGTCGTCACCACAGATGACGACTATCAACAATTAAAAGAATTTAAAATAAACAGTCAAGTTTCTGTGCTTCCTAATGGAGTAGATTTAGAGATTTTTCCGTATAGAAATAGTGATCCAGGGGGTCATCATTTGATTATTACAGGAGGAATGGATTATGTGGTAAATATTGATGCAGCTTGCTTTTTTAGTCAAGATATTTTTCCTTTATTACGCCAAAAATATCCCGATACTACTTTAACCATTGTTGGGTCCAACCCGAGCGAATCTGTCCTAAAATTAGGAGAAGAAGCAGGAATTACAGTAACAGGAAAAGTGCCATCGATGGCAGAATATTTACATAAAGCAACGGTGTGTGTTATTCCTTTAAGATCGGGATTTGGGATTAAAAATAAAACCCTAGAAGGGATGGCAGCAGGAGTTCCTATTGTAGCAAGCGATCGGGGGTTAGAAGGAATGGAAGTTGATGGAAAAAACACACCTTTAAGAGCATTAAGAGCCAATAAAATAGAAGAATATGTTCAAGCAATTAGTGATTTATTTGAAGATGAAAACCTGCGTCAAACTCTATCAAAAAATGGTCGCAACTATGTTGAAAATAATTACACTTGGGAAAGTATGGGAAAAAAATATGAGAAAATAATTATTTAAACTATAAATTTATCGAGATTTTCAACCACATTTCGCACTAATATTTATTTTCTAAATAATTGATTAAGCAGTTCATCTCGATTTAATTGGAAATGATTCCCAATATCCCGTAAAATTGCCTTTAATGTACCAACTTTTAGAGGATTATGAGCAGGAATTGTAATGTGATGTTCCCCTTGTTTTTGGGTGGTTAATCTAATATGACTGCCTGTTTGATGAGTTACTTCATAGCCAAGCTTTTTTAGGGTTCTTACTAAATCTTGACCCGATAAATCTCTCGGTAGTTTCATGAAGCAAATACCTCGTCTTTTACAATATGAAGACGAATGATTTTAGGGCGTAAAGTTTCATCAGGAAAATGACAGTGTACAGCATCCTTAACTTCTTTTTTTAATGTCTCTAAATCCTCAGCTTGGGTAATAATTGATTGCCCTAAAGCTTGGGCAACATAACCTCCATCATCATCAGTTTCAACTAAGAAAATAATTTCAGTCATCAATGTTATCGTCTCCTATGGTGTAAATAATGTGAATTGTTAATTAATATTATAGTCGTGTTTCTAATACTCATAAAGACTTTGAATCATTCCGACCTCAAAACCCTCTGGGAAGAGTTAGCATAGAATTAAATGCGTATTCTTAAATTTCTACAGGTTTTTGATAGAAACATAATACTATTCTTATTTTAAGCTATGACATTCAGCTATGACCAGCAACCCTAAACCTTAAGCCAATATTAAGTTTGTTAACAATATCTTGACAAAATCAACGGGGGGGGAGGATAAAAGCGTTTTATCAACTATACTTTAATACTACACAGTATTAGTAATGAAACCACTTATTCTTTTGAAGTTCAGTATATCTCTTTTTAGCTCGCTTTTCTTTTCTATTTCACCCTCTGATAAAGCATTAGCAATATGTAATATTGGATTTCAATAACGAGTATACCTAGGCCGTGTTTCTGTTCATGTCCCTAGTCGTTCACGTAGAAGTGATGTACTCACTAGTTATGGCCGATATGTTGCAAGTCCTGGATTCGCATTTTTAAATGTGATTACTCAGTCGGTGGGGAAAGACCCCCCAACTCAGGTCTGGTATGATTTTATTGGTACTCCTGGTGCTTATCTTCAATGTCGGGGTGAAGGCCCCCGTTACACGGATGTTAACGGTGGGATGAAACCCCGACCAATGAATGAAACTGCGTAGCATCCATATTTTAGG